>JALEGK010000006.1 GCA_022763105.1 Rickettsiales bacterium
GCGCGTTATGCTGCGCCTATGAACCCATTCTTCATCGCATTCCTTATCATGCCACTGCCGGTCTATGCGCTGTTGCGACCAACGACGTCTGTGCGATGGCGCTATACGGCGCTGATTGGCATGCTGCTTTTGGGGTGGGGTTTGCTATTTGCTGATTTAAGATATGGCTATCATATGAATCAGCTAGCATATCTTGAATGCAAAGAACGGCCTGCTGAATTCAACCTTGAACATGAAGATTGTTGGAAGATAATTAACATCGCCGATGGCGCTGCGCTCGCTTTTTATTATTATTTAGGTTGGCTTCCAGCCGCCATGTATATTGGCGGCTGGGAGTTGGCTTGGCGAGCAATCTTTTGGCTCCATTCAAGAAACAGTCTACATACGCTTCACGCTTGGTGGCTTGGTAATACATACATTGTTCTGTTCGGCTGTGCGGTACTGTATGTTCTGGGGGCGTATATTAGGTTACTGCTTAGGTAACACCATTGTCTATCAGACGATATTCGTAATCCTTGCCACGAGTTTGGTTCTCCAATTATCGTGAATTTCAAAATAATTACCCCCAAATTCGCCATCAATAAGTTCATTTGCCGGGATTCTTGATGGGTGAGATGTGCCAATCTCTGGATTGTTCTGACGTAGATTAGCTACATCAGTAAAGATGTCTGTGAATGAATAATCTATTTCGGCTTCAATCAATAGTTCATTGAATATAGTATTTACGAATCCGTTGAAATTTGCCGTCAGTGTAGAGTCCCCATGAATAAATGATACCGATGAAAAGGGATATCCATCAACATGACGTCCTGAAAACTGACCGGATTGTGTTGAACGAGCGGCATTAAAAACTTTTTCTTCAACATCTTTATATGCGACGGCTTCGGCGACCTGAATGACCTCACGTAAATGGCCCACTTCCGATAAGGTAACTGCTTGATGATTTCCGTAGTAGAAATGATGTAAAAAATCAGCAATCTGCCAACGGCGTGAAGAATCATTTATTGTAGAGATGAGTCTCTGCTCCGCATATTCATTCACCTCAGCCACATAAGGCTCTGCAATGCACCGACAACCATAATCCTCACCCGGATGGCCGGTCTCAGGTGGGTTGTCCCAACTAAAAATCTTTCCGTCATTGGCCGCGTGGCTACCGCGTACTTTGCCATCACCGCGCGTGCGCCAGATATAATGCGAGGTGGTGCGCTCTTGCTGCTTGCGCGACGGGGTAATATGGCGGGCAAAATGCAGCTGATGAGAATGGATATGACGGTGAATCGGGTGGGTAGGGCGTAATGTCATGATAAACCTATAATATGTTGTGATTTACCCTATCATCCGCCCGTCTGTGACATCGAGGAAGGGGCGAAATGCCCAAAAACAAAGGAAACCCAACCGAAAACGCTCAAATATGACAATAAATGTCACACAATCGTCACATTTCTGACGCATTCATTTTGCTATAATCAGCGTTAATAAAGATAAAAAGCAGGTGCGTGAGATAGGGAAGGTTTCTCAAAAGAAATGGCGAATCAGCCATACGACCACCAAAAGAGACAAAGCGGATACGAAATAACTCACTCTCACTCATTGTGAGCATTCGACCTGAGGCGGCTTTTGCCGCCTTTCTTTTGCCACGAATGACCAAGATGTGAGGAAAAGAGCGCGATTCCGGTTGACGGACAGCGCCAGATGGTGTGAGGTATTTTAAATACCAACGAAACAGGTGGGATATGTCGGACTTTTCTGAAGATAAGAAAAAAGAAGCAGTGCTAAAGCTACTTAGCCTGCTGGATGAAGACGAAAACAAGCAGCTAAGCGCCAAAGAGCAATTGGCGATGCTGAAAGAGTCGATGGCGCGCGTGCGTGACTCTCAGGAAGATGCAGGCCAAGCATGGTTTAAGCGCCATGAGAAATTGCTGGAAAGCCCCGAAGGTGCGGAAGAAATCGCCAAAGAGCTGAATATGATGCTGCGCGCGATGGTCACCGAAGCGGGTATCACCCCACAAGAAATCCGCGAATGCATGCCGGGTGGCATCGTGCCGATTACCGGCGATGATGTGCTGAATAATCTGGCGGAATTTGTCGAGAAAAAAGCCTAAAGCTGCAGCGTGTGATCGCGCTTAGCGGCCAGCCCTTCATAAGATATATCGGTTAAATTATTGCTGTTAGCTGATCCGGTGAGCTTGCCATCGAGGCTGGTAGACTGACCTTCTTCCACAAAATGACTGGCAACCCCTTTGAGTACGTAAGCAAGCTGGCCCTCCATCTGATGCAGGAAACGCGCAGGCTGGTCAACTTCTACTAATACCGCGCCATGAGATAAATGATCATCACTCGCCAATAGCTGATCATCCTCATGACTAAGCGCGCGCCCAAGCATGACTTCTAATGCCTCATCACTACCTTCTAGTCCAAGTGCTAATAGGCCGTTCACCTCACCAGAGATTTTGGCATAAAATTTCTTCAACTGTTTACGCGTTGGCAGCTCTCGATCATCTGCGGTGGTTTCATTCTCAAAATGTTCGCGATACTGCCTGACATCGCTCATCGCATCGGCGACGGTCTGGCATTGACGCTGAATTTCAGCGTAAGATTCTGTGTTCACCACCGATATCTGGCCATCGCCAATCTCATACAACAAAAAGTCGAGCGCACTGCTTAAATGCTCGGCCGCATCGTTTAATGAGTCAAAATGAAAAGAATCTGCCATGGCTACAGTATAGCGCAAGGCTGTGACAGGAATATGACGAAAATGAGCTTATTTCACAGATTTATCGGTGATAACAGCCGGTTGGCACTCATCTTCAATCATCGGGATACAACGACCGCAGACCGGATTGCAGCCCAGTGACTTATAGACGTCCTCAGGGCAGGTGGCACCCGCTTGGATAGCACCGAGCATCTCTTTTTCTTTGATCGCATTACACAGGCAAACATACATGTTTAAATCACCCGCTAACCGCTTTGTTATACGCCCGGCCATACTTGGAAATTAGGCGTGGTTAATAATCATTCTCATTTGATTTTACGCCTCTGCAGGGCTACTTGCAAGTCATTATTAGTTGCGCCGCGCATTTTTATGAAACGATGGGGATAATGCAGAAGAGGCGGGTTCATAATTGCGCCGCCGTGCCAAGATTGCTAAAATAAACGCCATGACTTTTTACGCCGAAAAGGGCCTGTCGCCCGAAGCCAAAAAACACGCCGCCGCAGACTTTCTGCGCATGCTGGATGCCAATAATGACCAGTTCATTTCCGGCCCAGAGCAAATCTCGGCTGTGCGCGCATCGCTGGAAGCACTCAAGGATGAGGACCACCCGCATGCCAAAACCGTGTTCCTCATGCATCAGCAAATCTACATGCAAGGACCGCAAGATTTCGCCGATTACCTGAATCTCAGCATGGCGGAGATGATCCGCGAAGCCGGGCTGACGCTAGAGGAAGTCAAAGAAATCATGCCCAACGATATTGAAGAAATCACCGTCGAGCATGTTCAAGACGGCATCTCGGATTTGTTTTAGTTATGACCTTTTACACCGACCCATCATTACCACCCGAAGCCAAGCGCAAAGCAGCGCAGGAATTTCTGACATCGCTCGATATCAATAACGATCAGATGATTTCCGGCGAAGAGCAGGTGCTGGCCGTGCGTGTATCACTTGAGGCACTGCGCGATGATGGTAGCGTCAATGCACTGAAGGTCTTTGAGCAGCATCGCCGCGACTGCATGGAGAACCCTAAAGCCTATGCAGACTATTTAAATAGCACCATGCTAGAAATGATCCGTGAGGCAGGGTTGCGCCTGTCAGATGTGCGCGAATTCATGCCCAACGATATTCAGCCAGTCACGGATGCTGACGTCAAAGCGGGGCTGCATAATATGATGAGCTACGGCGAACTCCGCAAAGAGCGCACGAAGGATAAAGGCGATAAATGGGGCTAGGATAGCCTTACACGAATGGATTAAATTCGAGCTCTGGGCCGGATTGTTTCTCACCCACTGAAGCATAGCTGAGCTGTCCGGAATTGCTGTTACACAAATCAGTGCAACCACCCAAACCCGTAATAATACCATACGCTTCTTTCAGCGCATCCATGTTCAGCGATGAACCATTTGCATGCACTTCCATCTGCTTATCATAAGCAGCGGCTCGGGCATCAGCTTCGTTGGTGAAATGTTGTTCTACTGCGACTGCTGTCGGGGTTACCATAATCTCGTCTCGTTAATTTTTTTATTACTTTCTCTATGCTCTCAGTATAGAAAATGCAGGTTAATATTCTGTTAACGTTGCATCAAGAGATGTGGATTTTGGCATCATTTGAAGGGGCTGCTAGCTTTGCGGTGCCATCACCTGCTAGTGCTACTTTATCAGTCTGGCCGCGAATGGCTTCAATATCGAGTTTTGCCTGTTCGTCTTTTACAAATGGGCACCCTCCCACATAGCCTTTAGGCGCTTTTCCCGGTGCAAATCCGACCACATCAAGACCGGGGCTGCCATCTCGGTTACGTTTGCCCTGATTATACCGGGTAGGGTCACGTGGTGGCTCGCCAAATAGCTCCGCCATTTTTCGGTTGGTGAACTCGATGGTCGCGGTTTCGTACTTTTCGACAATCTTTAATTTGGAGAGCACCGTTTGGTGATTAAAGCTTGGCACGGTGATGCCTAGATCCTCGATTACGGCAGTCCGCAATTCGAGATAGGCTTCTTTTCGTGAGGTTAATAAAGACTGAGCCATCATTTGGCGCGCAGGGCCACCAGCGGCACTGGTGCGCTCTAGCTGGTCTAGCTGTGATTGGATATCGATCAGTTCCTTTGCATCATCAGGAAGTTTGTCGGTATCTTGTATTTTATACAATGAAAGCAATGCATCCTGTAATATCTGCGCGCCACTAATATTACGTTCTTCATTAAAGGTATCGCTTCCCCAATGCCCCAGCACTTCATGCGCAATTAAACGGTTCAGACTATAATCGTGATACTCTATTGGTGCCGCTGAGTCGTCATTTAAGATCGGGTACATCGCATCACCAAACCCACCCTTGCCAAGCGGCAATTCGTTCAGGGTAGTGACGTTATACGCATGATGATATTTGATGCCATGCCCAGCAATATCGGCGAATACCATTTTATTCTGCTGCGTGTTTTTAAAGCCTTGGCGAATACGCGCGCGGCATTCGGGGTCGGCCCAAAACATATCCAGCACGCACTCGACTTTTTGCCTCAATGTTGCATCGGCAATTTTGGTCGTATTGACGTAATCACTATAGTGATCATCCGTTTTTGCTGCTTTCTCCGCCATGCTAACAGCATGCACAGAAAAGTTTAAGGTTACGTTAACAACCGTATGAATTTATGGGGTTTTACGCTGCGACGTCGTAATAGGCCTTCAAATGGCGTGCGACATTATCGGATACAAGCTGCGAGACATCACCGCCCAGCTTGGCAATCTGCTTCACAAAACGTGACGAGATAAAATGCGTTGATTCTGATGCGGTCAGAAACACCGTTTCAATTTGCGGGTTCAGCTTGGTGTTCATGCAGGCCATCTGGAATTCATATTCATAATCCGAGACCGCGCGCAATCCACGAATCAGAATATTCGCACCATGCTCTTCGGCAAAGTTTACAAGCAAACCAGAGAACGCATAGACCTGAATGCGATTGACCTCATCGCTGCAATATTTGGCAATATCGTGGCGAACCAAATCCGCGCGATGCTCCACATCAAAAATCGGCTGCTTACCCGAATCTTCGGCCACGGCAATAATCAGGCGATCAACCACGCTGAGTGAGCGTTTGATCAAATCCATATGACCGGTGGTTATCGGATCGAAGGTGCCGGGATAGACGCCGACGCGGATGGTACATTCTTCTTTTGCTGCGTTCATGCGCGCGAATCTACGCAATTCGAATGTAAATAGCAAGGGAGGCGTGTAAGCGGTTGATAGGCTTAGCCTTTGCGCGCTTGCATGCGGGCATCAATGGCTTGAATTTCTTTCACGTCAGAGGAGATTTCGGCATCTAATGCGCGCAAAGAGGTGGTGAGTTCCATCGCGCGCTCGCAACGCTGCGCTTCCTCCGACACTGCACCATCGCCGAATAAATCACCCTGAGAATGTTTCGTGCGCATCGCGCCCAACCATTCATGCAGCTTGTCATAAATCTGGAACCGTTCCTCACCATCCTTTGGTGCCCCTTTAGGGCGAACCGGATCAAAATTGACAAACCCTTCTTGCACCGAAGGCGAGAAATACAAATTCAAACCGGGGTGAAACCCAGCGCTGTAATCGACTGGGTTATCGGCCTCAATAACAGGTGGTACGCTACGATCGCCGGACTCTTTAAACCATGCGGCCAACCCACTTTTTTGTGTTTCGTGCGGCTTGCGGTAATCCGCCCCTTCATCAAATAATCGTAGCTGACGTCCTGCACGATCACGTACCCATTGCCATGCGGTATTCGCATCGTGCGGGCCGGTTTTATTACGCGGTCGTTCGGTCTCCATTCTGGGAGCGGTGCGTAGCTCTTTAGCGAGCGGTTCTGCGCCCATGCATTCACGCAATGCATCATAGACAAAGACGGCTTCATTCACTTCCGAATACAGCGATTGCATCAGCTCCGGCAAACGTTCATGATCGGCTTGGCGCTGATTTGCAGATTTTTGGCCCGCTTCTACCATCTCGCGTCGCGCTTCATCAGAAAGTGGCGGGTCGCTTACCTTACCACCACGCGCACCATGTTTGACTAAATCACTATCTAGCAAGGCTTGCGTTGGGCCGGGCTGACGGTTGCCACGCCGGTTGCGGCTACGATAATTACGACTGCGCGGATCACTCGGATGCTCCGGGCCACCAAATGCGGGTGTTGAGTCGAGCGGTGCAAAGGGACGGTCACGCAACGCATCCGCATCACGTCGATGACGTGCATCATCTAGATGAGTGACCTTGCCACTACCGTTATCTTTCTCTTCATCTTCGCCTGCCATAGAGGTCTCCTTATTTTAGAAGCTAGCAGCAAATCGTTACGAAAGTATGAATTGGCAAAGGGTTATCGCATTCCGTACGTATTATCATCAAACTGTAACATTTGATTAACCACTCAAATGCTATACTGGGATCAACAATAAATCAGAGCAATATTGATAAAAAAAGAGGTACAAATGAGCGCATCAAACCGCAGTTTTTCACCCTATTTTCAAGAAGATGATCCAAAGTCGCTAGGCCTATCCAACATGTTTGATATGCCGCAGCCTCAGGTGCGTGAAGCACAGTTAGAAAATGCGAAATCACCGTATGAATCGATCTACGCCGCAGCGGCGCTGATCAGCCATATCGCTGATGCGAATCTGAATGATGCACAAGATGAAAATGGCCTGCTTGGTACCGACGATGTAACCAAGCGAGACATTACTTAGAACAAAACCAAACTCTCTTTTCGCACGTTAGAAATAATGAAAAATATAACGATTAAGGAGAGAGTATCATGCCACCACCAGACGATCAATTGCCACAAGATGGCGATAAAAGAGGAGCGCAATCTGATTTAGAAAGCCATGCGCTTGAGGAGCAATACGATCCTGAATTTGGTTACGTTCAAGAGAATCCATTTACAAAATTTAGCATGCCAGAAGGGTTTGAACACAAGATACCACCCGAAGGATTTCCAGATATGAGACCTAAGGATGGCTTCGCCTATGAAGAGGCAAGTTTGAGAGATGGTGTGTCACCACAATTTGGTGCAAGCAAAGGATTCGTACTCAAGGTATAACCTGTCCTTCCAACCCAGCCACACGGGAGGCTGTCTTACAGTGAAAGGTCGCGATTGCGATCAGGCTCAAGGCTGCCTTCATATTCGACTTTGTTTAATGACCCATGCGACGCGTCTGATAAACCATCTGCGTTTTGCGTGATGCTTGGCGCATCAAATAGCGGGTCAAATACATGATCACCAATCACATGTTCAATCTTTGCCATGCTCATGCGCGCCTCATCAATATCGGCGCGTTCCACAAGTTTCATCGGTGTGGCATTCTCAAATAAACCGGCCTGTAAAGCAGAAGACATGCTGTCTTGACCAGCCAAGCCAGCAGCTTTTGCCAATAAGGATGTGCCGCTGCGATAAGCACTAAGCGTTGCATCAAGCTCTTCTAATGCAATATCCTCGTTACTAGAGAAAAAAGCCGGATTCACACGATTGTTAATTTCGATGAAATCGTCTCTCACTTGTTCAAATTCGCTGGCGCGCTGATGACGTTCCGCTATAGGCAAGGCAGCAAGCACAGAGACAGCATGCGCTAATTGTTCAAAGGCAAGGCGTGTGGCCTGTGCCAGTTGCGGCGGATTACTGTTTAAGTAATCTTCTACACTTAATGTTTCTGCCGGTCGTTCTCTTTGCCACCAGGTGCTATTCGCCATAAAGCGCCGCCTTTTTCTTGTTGTTTAACCCGCCGATTATAGCAAAAAAATGGCTGCTTCTCAAGGAGAAGGGGGGAGGTTCTCGAGATAGTTCTGGATGAAGAGCCGTCCGACATCGGTTTGCATTTTCGGCAAGGTCTTATCGCAAAACAGACGCAACAACTCGGTGCGTTTGGGATGGTTTTGCAAAAAGATCATGGTCGACATCAGCGCACGCATGCGTCGATAATCATGCACCATAGGGGATACCGATGTGTCAGAGCTAGCCATGCCCAACCTTACGCATATTCAGCGCATTCAGCAAAGTAAATCCCCTAAAAATTAGGTTTAATTTTAGCAATCATTAAGGCTTGGTTAACAGCGTTCTGGCATACTGTCAGGGCTAGAAAAGCTAGATTTTTGAGGTGATTTTGTCGCAGGTATTTAACACAGTTTCTGATCAGTTGAAAACGAATGAAGGGGTCTTCCTTGGGGAAACGCACACCAATTCGTTAGTGCCTGACTTTCTGATCACTCACATGAAGGAATTAAAAGCGCAAGGTGTCACCACGATCTACATGGAGATGGATCATGCGCTGTTAGCCGCAAAGTCATTGGGCAAAGAATGTAAAAGCAGCTATATGGGCGATGATAGTGTGGTGCCTGAGGAAGTGCGCAAAGCCAACGCCAATCCCGATTCAAAATGGAATCGCGAAAATGATTATGGTGATGTCATTCGAGCCGCGAGAGCTGCCGGCATTCGTGTGATTGGTACCAATTACGATCATAAAACCAATAGCGTCTATGCCGCCACCGTGACCGTGGATGACAAGGGCGAGCTCATTCCAACAGAGTTAGGCATTAAAAAATCTAATGATGCCGAGGCGATGGATAAACGTGATGCTTTCGCGACCGAAGTTGTAAAAGCCACGCGCGATGGTGGAAAATATGTCATTTATGGCGGCCAGGTGCATAGCCGTGCCAAAGGGGCTTTTGCACAGCTCCCGTCTGAAGGATTACCTGAACGTCTTGGCATCCCATCGATTGACTTTATGACCGAGAATCATTGGGCTCAATTAACGGACCGCCACATTCATCAAACAGGGTATACTGCGATGGATCGGGGGACACGAATCATATCTGGCCAAATAGACCGTTGGTCACGTAGCGGTACGGATGTTCACACGGGTATTCCCGGGCACCAAACCTTTGCAGCCGTCGATTATGATGGCAAGGGGCGCTATGAACATCGCGATCAAGCGCTGACCGACCTTCCCGATAAAAAGGGCCTAACCACGATGGACCCAAGAGCATCAGAGGTTGGGCGGGCCATGAAAGCGGCAGGTGTGTGCGCTGCGCCGCCTGACGGCAAGATGGTACGTGACGTCAAAGAGATTAGCACGTCGATTGTGCCAATGGTAATGGCGCAATATCCGGAATCATTTGAGGTTAAATAACGCGCTATTCTTCCGCGTCGTTACTATCCGCTGCTTCAGATGCTTCAGACGTTTCAGCCTCAGTGGCTTCTGCAGTTTCCACTGCTTCACCTTCTAGTGCCTCATCATCTTCTTCATCGCCCAGCATCGACTCATTGATGCGAACAGCTGATACGACCTGTTCATTCTTATCGACTTTAAACAGTGTCACACCCTGCGTTGAACGGCCTGCAATACGCACATCGTGAACCGGCGTGCGAATCAGCTTACCTGTATTGGTCATCAGCAAGATCTGATCGCCTGCTTCAATCGGGAAGCTCGCTACCACCGGACCGTTACGCTTAGAGGTCGCAATATTGACGATACCGACACCACCACGATTGGTCGCGCGATATTCAAAGGATGAGGTACGCTTACCAAAACCATTCTCGGTGATGGTGAGTACGAACTGCTCAGCGTCTTCCATTTCGGCGATCCGCTCAGCCGATAGCACCACATCGGTGGTCTCATCGCTAGCTTCTGCCTCTTCGCCTTCTGCGCGACGTTTCGCCGCAGCGGCTTTGACATAGGCAATGCGCTCATCAGCGGTAGCAGGCACAGCATCGAGCACCGAGATCGAGACGACTTCATCATCCTTACCCAGCTTCATGCCGCGTACACCGGTTGAGGTGCGCGATTTAATCACACGCAAGCCTGCGACATTAAAGCGCACACATTTGCCCGAACGAGCCGCTAACATGACATCGTTAGAATCGTCG
This sequence comes from Rickettsiales bacterium, assembly GCA_022763105.1. GTDB lineage: Bacteria > Pseudomonadota > Alphaproteobacteria > Rickettsiales > UBA3002 > JALEGK01. The sequence goes on from JALEGK010000006.1 coordinate 10,593, forward strand.
CAAACACGGACGCCAACGAGCGCATCGCCGTCATCCAGACGAATCGCGATTTTACCATTGCGCATGACATTCTGGAAATCAGACAGATCGGAACGGCGCACATTACCGCGCGCAGTTGCGAACATCAGCGACATCTTATCCCATGTCTCTTCATCTTCTGGAAGCGGCATGAAGGTCTCGATTGTCTCGCCCGGCTCAAGTGGGAAGATATTGACGAGCGCCTTACCGCGCGCTGCCGGATCGCCTTGCGGCAAACGATAGACTTTCTGCTTAAACACTTTACCGCCAGAGCTAAAGAACAGCACCGGCGTGTGCGTGTTGGCAACGAATACTTCGGTTGTTACATCTTCATCGCGCGTTGCCATACCGCGGCGGCCTTTACCACCACGACGCTGCGCACGATACGCATCGAGAGCGACGCGTTTAATGTAACCGCCTTCGGTCACAGTCACGACCATGTCCTCGCGCTGAATCAAATCTTCCATATCGGCTTCAAACTCAGCATCGGAAATTTCTGTGCGGCGAGGCACGGCGAATTCTTCACGAATCGCAGTCAGCTCATCACGCATGATGCCATACAGACGCTCGCGATTACCAAGAATATCCAGATAGTCTTTAATCTCGGTCGCAAGCTCTGACAGCTCATTATCGATTTTCTCGCGCTCTAAGCCGGTTAGGCGTTGCAGGCGCAGTTCCAGAATTGCACGTGCTTGCGCTTCGGTAAATTTGATGCGGCCATCTTCCACCTGATTGCCCGAATCATCAACGAGTGCGAGTAGGGCCGTCACATCAGCCGCATCCCAATCGCGTGACATCAATTCAGCCTTCGCTTCAACAGGGTCTTTCGAGCCGCGAATCACAGCAATCACATCATCGATATTGGCAACGGCAATCGCCAGACCAATCAACACATGCGCACGATCGCGCGCTTTGTTGAGCAGGTAAATGGTGCGGCGGGTAATGACTTCTTCGCGGAATTTGATGAAGGCTTCCAGCACATCTTTCAGATTCAACGATTGTGGACGGCCACCATTCAGCGCCAGCATGTTCACACCAAAACTGGTTTGTAGCTGGGTGTAAGTGAAGAGTTGGTTTAGTACCACGTCGGCAACCGCATCGCGCTTAATCTCAATCACCACGCGCACGCCAGACTTATCGGACTCATCGCGCAGATCACCAATACCTTCGACCTTTTTGTCGCGGACCAGCTCGGCAATCTTCTCGATCAGACGTGCTTTGTTTACCTGATACGGCACTTCATGCACGATGATCGCATCGCGGCCACTTGGCAGGGTCTCAATCTCGGTCTTCGCACGCATCACAACCGAACCACGGCCCGTATGCATGGCGTTGTATGAACCGGTGCGACCCAGAATCAAACCACCCGTTGGGAAATCAGGGGCAGGGCAGACGGTCATCAGATCGTCAATTGTTGCTTCTGGGTTATCAATCAGCATGCAGGTCGCATCGCACACCTCGCCCAGATTATGCGGCGGAATATTGGTCGCCATACCGACGGCAATACCACCCGCACCATTAACCAGAATGTTCGGGAATTTAGCAGGCAGAACGGTTGGTTCTTTCTCGTTGCCATCATAGTTTTCCTGGAAGGCAACCGTGTCTTTATCGATGTCGCTCAGCAGCTCATGAGAAATCTTCGCCATGCGCGCTTCGGTGTAACGCATCGCAGCGGCGTTATCGCCATCCATGGAGCCGAAGTTACCCTGACCATCGACCAGCATCGCCGACATGGAAAATGGCTGAGCCATACGCACCAACGCGTCATAAATCGCAGAGTCACCATGCGGGTGATATTTACCCATCACGTCACCGACGATACGCGCCGATTTCTTGTAAGGCTTATTGTAGTCGACACCCAGCTCCATCATGCCGAAAAGGATGCGGCGGTGTACCGGCTTCAGACCGTCGCGCACATCAGGAATGGCGCGGGACACGATCACGCTCATCGCGTAATCGAGGTAGGATTTTTTCATCTCCGATTCAATAGCGATCGGCTGGATATTGCTTGCCTCAGTCAAAGTGATTCTCCGAGTTCATTTGAATGATGGAGAATTAGCAGGAATTCTGGGCCTTAGCAAAGGATTTGATAGGGATTATCCACAAAATGTGAAAGGTCTAAACCATGATCTTAGAAGGGTCGACGATTGCCTGTTCGGTAAAGGCAGCTGCTTGCTTGCCGCCATAGGTCAGATCATTCTGATTGCATGAGCCGTTCAGCTTACATCCTAGCGAACCTAAATCAAGATTCAGCGCATCTACTTTTGCGCAGGCTTCGCGCATTGGATCATGTCCAACGGGTGTTTGTTCGGCTAATTGTTCTACGGCTGAAATGGCAGCTCTCCTCGTGTTTTAAAACCAAGTATGAACCGCGTTTCTCTGAATTATTGTTGATTTCTTAAGATTGTAGCAAATTTTAGGTAAATTGTCACGGGATTTTATTAACTTTTTGCGGTGCGGTTTAATGACTATGTCAGTTTTGTGAAGGAGGTAAGAGGCTGTATATTAAGGGGTTTTATGCAAAAACGCCTTTTTGGAGCTTCAGTTCAGGATCTGTCGGCACACCACCATGACCCGTTTTCATGAAATTTGAGTGATCGACTGGCTGTGTATGTGCAGCAATATTGATGGCATTGGCAAATAGCGCATCGGTTGTCGCATTACTTTCAATCTCAGGCTTTTGCAAATTCCCTGCGCGTAGTAAATTGGCGACCGAATTGATCTGGTCTTCCACCGGTGCAGGTTGAGGCTTGGCTTCTTCAATATGCATTGCAGTTTGAATCAGCGCTTTATCATTACTCGATAAAAGAGAAGCAAAATCAGTAGAGTTAGCGGCGATATCATCAGCAATGGCTTTGTTGGCTGTTGCCGTAATATCAGCATCTGCACGCGCTTCTTGCGCGGCTTCTTGCTGTCTTAATTGTCTTAGTAAGATATCGTCCAAATCCATGATGGATCAACGCTCGCTTTCTCTCTAAAAATAGGTGGTTTTCCACTCTTCTTTCAGTTTATCACAGCCAGTATGTCTGTTGTATGACGCTTTCATGACATCTTTCCTGCTGAAATAGTTAGATATTGATGCGTGCTTGATATTTTTTGCAAAACCCCAAAGGGAAAAGAAATGCTGATCCGTATAACATCCGAAAAGAATAAAAACGGAGGAAGCGATGCAACTCATTATGGTTGTGGCCACACTGGCCATCATAGCAATCGGGACATTATCGACCTGTTTAGCACAAGCAGATAACAAAACAGACCGGATAATTGCTCCTCAACCACCTTGTCATCACATCAATATGCCGAATTTTGAGGCGATGGATTTGGATGATAGCGGCACGGTAAGCAGAACCGAACATATGATGTTCTATGACCGCGAATTTGATCGGCTAGATCACGATGGTGACGGCATGATTGAGAAAGGTAAATGCGAGCCTGTCATGCCCATGCATCGAAGCCAGTAAGAAACATGCGCGTTTACCCCATAACGCACATGTATCCTGCGTCGGGCGTTGTTGCGAGTTCCGACGCAGGACACGTAATATCGTTGAATATCCTAGATAATTTGAGTGACAGGCTGCATGCTGCGCAGCTGAATGCGATATTTCACTTGAGCAAGAATCGCCAACGTCAAAATCACGACATTGCCGCTTAAGCAAATAAAGCTGGTGGCGATAAAATACAAATCGCCATTATTTTTGAGCGCGTATAAGAACGCTGCCACGCTGCACAGGGTGAAGACCCCCCAGCTGCTAATGCTCATTGAGCGCGCCGAGTCCAGATTGCGAACCAGCGGAATAATTTGAAAGGTGAAAGCCAAAGCGCTTAAAAAGCCGCTACATGTGTAAAAGCAGGTTAGAAAATCCCCTGAATATAATGCGTCCATTGTTGCCCATTCCCGATTGTGATGTGTTGGTAATGAGTAAGTGTAGCCAAACCATGTGACACCTTAAGGTCAGCTATATGAACATTATGTGAAACGTATGAATTTAGAAGGCGTTACGGAAGATCAACGCGCAGACGCGATCATCTAAATCGACATCATATTCAGCGACGAAATCGCCCGCACCGGTCGCATCGGTGCAATCATCCCAGTAATAGGCAATCACGTCGCCTTCTGCCGGATCACCATCATCAATTTTAGAATCAATACCAAAGGCTTCTAATGGTGTGAGGGTCGGGGCATTGGTCAGCTCATCCGGGTTATAGCCGCCATATTCAAAGGCGTTTCCGTAATTCAGATTAAAGCGTTCACCCGTGCCGCCTGTGTAAGATGATCCGCCACCCCACGCACGTACCGACCAGCCAGAACCTTCAATGAATGCTCTGGGGACATTCTCGTCAATCACAGCAGATTCATTGCTGGTGTTGGTCGCGCGCGTACCAGTAAATTCGTTGGTATCGACCAGCTCGGCCAGCTCCATATGCTGCCAGAAACGAAAGACTTCAATTGAGCTGGTAGACAGATCAACATAGCCATCGCCATCGCCATCGCAGGTTTGGGTGCCAATACCCTGATTGGCGCGACAGGTAGTAGGATCCGCATCAACCTGACCCCAAATATCCTCGGCATAGGGCATATCGCCCGGAATCGCCATATAGCGCTCCATAAAGGTCTCAGTCGCGGTTTTATATTGATTAAACTCGACGGTGATTGAGCGCAGGCGTGCGGAACGAATCAGATCGCCGCCCAGTAAAACGCCGCCTGTCGCCAAGCCGATAACCACGAGCACAATGGCGATTTCGACAAGCGTAAAGCCGCTTTGAGAGGTGCGTTGCGAGTGTTTCATGCCTAAAACATACCTCATTTACACCCTATCAGCAACGCTGGCACGTTGTTAACCCTTCATCCATACTTTTTTGCTAGCCTGAAGAATGAAAAGGAAGGATTGATGCAACGCTATGGCGAAAAGCATAGACGAACAAGTGCGCGACTATATCGACCAGCTCAAAGCGCAAGGGCGCAGCGCGGCGATTGATTATTTTCTGGCGCAGGATTTTGAAACGCAAAAGGCGATGGTTAAACTCTATCAGGATTTGCCTGTCGATTTAGAGCGACAAATCACCGAATCGAACAGTATTATGACCATGCGCCGTACAGGCACCGATTTCATCCGTTTTCTAGAAGGTGCGAATAATAATCGAATCTTCCAGAGCTTTGGTCATGACCGTGCCGTCATTGATGGCGGTAATGACAATATAGTCCATCAAGGCAACCCTGGTTCCAAAGATAAAGATATGGCGTATATGCAGGGTGGGGAACGCAACTGGGTGCATCAAGCAGGTGGCGATGACTATGCCCAAATAGCTGGAGGTAAGGACGGTAAGTTAGAGCAAGGGCGCGGGAAAGACAGTCTTGAGATTAGTGGTGGTCTTGGCTACACGGTAAGACAACAATCCGGTGCTGATTCATTGGCTCTAGTCGGCGGTTCCGGTCATACGATCTATCAAGATCACTTCAGGAAAGGTTACGCTGATGTGCTGCGCGTCGATGCGATCACCGGCACCAAAGGGGTAGGCACTATTTTTAACAATATGTTCCCCGGTTCGTATGGCGAACTCACCGCCACGTTAGGCACAGGCCCAACCAATAACAAAGTCTATCAAGGCGGCGGCAGTGATACGCTTTATATGGATAGCTGGGCCGCGAATGGAAATCTGTTTAGCGGCGATAGTTCATTTAAACATCTATGGAATAAAAGCATCGATACGATGGTGATCAAAGCAGATGATGTCGCCAATCTTAGCTTCACCAAAAAAGGTGATACGCTGAGCATCACCTACACATCATCGATCAGCGGAACAGAAACCACCAACACCTTTAAGGGCTACGAAAAACTCAAAGTCGGCGATCAGACATTTGACGTGGCCGACATCAAAGACACCGGACAATTAGTGCCGTTATCTAATGTCGTACAAGCAGAAGAGACCAAATTACAAAAAGGATAACAGACCAAGTTTCGCATTTAGCTTTCAGCTGCTGCGTGCTATAACAAAAGACGTAAGAGAGAGGATAAAATGCCGCAACATGTCGCACTCAAATTAGACGATAATATCGAAGATACTTACGATGATTTATATCAGCGCACCGGCCTGTTTGTCGCAGGGGCGGAGCTGCCCGATGAGATCATCACGCTGCTGCATTGCCTGCTCGACACCCACCGTGCCATGCACGCAAAATGGCGCCAGTTTGAAGATGTGCGCCAGCAAGATCCGGCCCGCCTAGGCGAGTATGACACGGTCTATAAGCGCGCGGTTGAAGCCTATGAAGTGCTGATGCATGAATTCAAAGCGATCCTGCCAGAGGCAGAATTCTCACTCTTCCATGATAGCGGGATTGATGCAGAAGATGAGGCGATCTTGCGCCATTTCTACGATGAATACAGCTCGATGGGACTCAGCTATTTTGCGCATCTAAAAGAATACCAATTTGCACGCTCTGCCGAGGTGGTAAATAGCATTACCGACCAAGCGCTCAAAGCGGCACTCAGCAAAGCATTGCGCTCTGGCTCAGATGCGACCATGCATTCGATAGACGCGCTAGAGATGGGGCTGATAGCAGGGGCGGCACGCAAGGCCAATTTAATGCTTCATTTCGTGGATGCGCCGGGTGAATTAAATGACGCGATTGAGATTGAAGGCATCGGCACGATCTATGTTGAGTTCGAATTAGAAGCCGCGAAAAAGATGCGCCTCGATCAGGCGATGGAGGTGCTACCCGTGATCGGTAATGAGGCGGTACGCAATGCCATCTCCGATGCGCTCACCGATACCGATGATGGCACGCTGACGGCCATGGGCTTGCGTGATATCAAGGAAGTCTGTCAGGCAGAAAATATCCCGATGGATATTGAAAACCGCAAAGGCGTGGAGTTGGATTTTCTGATCATAGCAGACATCCATATTCCGGTCAGCTTTGCTGATCACGTCCCAGAAACCGATTAAACTATCAGATAAAGTAATTAGGTAATTTCGGTCTGTGTGCCACGCGCCTGACCGCCTACCATCACGCCATGACCAACAGTTTGCACTGTTTCCATATCGGCTGCGCCACGGAATGTCGTGCCGCTTTTAGCAAGGGTTGCGCCTGCATTTTCAACTTCCGTCTGCGTGCCGCCAGCCCAGCTTTGAACTTTTTTCACCAGCGCAGCGAACGGACCTGTAACCCATTTCTCAACCACACCCATTGCTTTGCTCGCTTCATCCATCACGGCTTGCGGGTTCTGCTCAATCTGAGATTTGTTCCAGCCAAGTAGCGACCCTAAAATTGCAATGCCACCTTTGACATTTTCTTTCGATTCGTGCTCATCGCGCGCAATCAGATCATTGCGCAATCCCGGATTGCCTTCCGTGCCGTTATAGGCCTGATCAATTTGCGCCAATAAATTTTCTTGAATTGGCGGCATAGCGTTAACGCCCGATAACGGCTCGCCATTGGTCACGGCGCGCTCGATTTGTTGAATCAATTCGGATGTCTGACGCGAGGTGCGTCCTTTCTTTAGCTCTGCCAGTAAGTGAGGCGGCATCATGCCAGACTGAATCGTCTCATCTTGTTCTGGTTCTTCAGCACTAGAAGTGGTGACGATTTCTTCCGTTTCATCGGCGCCGGGCATGGCAAGGCCCATACCATTTAAATCGGCGTCTCGTTCGGATTCTGGGTTATAGCTCATATCATTACTCACTAGTCCTTACGCTACAGTATAGACGGAAAAGCTTAAGAAATCGCTAGTTTCTGATAAAACGTGGATCACTGCCCTCTGCCTAATGCGCTTATTTTTGGTCTTAATTTCTATCTTAAGCCTATTTTACGCCAATAAGGCGCTGAAAATGTTACAGTTTCATGACATTTGGCGCCAAACCCCTCTATTTCGCAATTGCACAGTTTTTTCCTCAATGCCTGTCATCATGCTGTCATATCGGTGTGGCACTATAGGAGCGTGGAGTAGTGATGCATTTGTATCGCTGCGTCTGAAAATAGTTGGGTAAACCCAATAGAAAAAAGGAGTCTTATGCCTGAATCGATACAGGATAAGAAAAAGCATCAAGAGAATGCGAGTGGCCGCAGGCTAATCGCACATCATGTGTTGGCTGGACGTAGCTTGTCTGGCGAGCAGCTTGCGGGCCAAGCCGCAGGCAAAATGGGTGATGCCTATCCTCAACTTGCACTGAAAGATTTAGCCTATCAATACGACCCGGAACATTTACCAGCAGAGAGTGTCAATTTAGGTCGCCCGGTTGTTGTCGCCGATATGGATGGCGATCAGAGCGAGCAGAAAGATAATAGCGGCTTAATCGCACATGTGCGTGATGTAACGCCTGCTTGGATTGTCAATAATGGCGCGCGCTATAATTTTGGTGTCCGCCTCGTCGGAAACCTCTTAGGCATCTGGTCGGGCTTACGTCCGGGCTCAGAATCTTACCCGCGTGCAGCAGCAGGTCTGTTGCAATCGGTTGCACTGACAGCGGGTCTGGTCTATAACGAAAAACCAATGACACGCTCGGAACAAGAGCGACTCAACTCGATGAGCGTGCCTGAATATGTCACCACGCGTGTTAAAAACGCATTCGACCCGAAGAACCATATTACTGCTACCGTAGGTCTGGCGACGCTGCCAAATGGATTTTTGCACCTATGGTCTGGTTACCGACAACATGTGCCGGGTAAAATTCAGTGGGAGATGGTCAAAGGTGGTCTTACCATTCTAGGTGGTCTGGCGCTGAACATGATCCCCGATCAGGAAAAAGCGTGGCAGGTGAATTCCGGTATTTACATGCTTCGCGCACCAACCTCGTTCATGAATGCGCACCGTGCATATTTCCACGGCGTGCCAGAGAAAAACATCGCCAAAGGTGACTGGCAGCAAATGGGTAAGCTGATCATGAACCAAAGCTCGAACGTCTTTGGTATTTTCTATGGTGGCGTCCATAAAGATGAAGAAGGCAATATCATCCATGTCGTCGATGATGAATTTACCGAATCCACCCCCGATTATGGTGTGCCGGGCCGTGCCGTCATTGAAGATCAGGATGTGCTGGACAAAGCATTGTCAGGCAATTTCCTATCAAATCAATCGGTCGCAGAATTTATGAATGAGCGCGATGCAATGCGTGAGCAGCAGCATATATCCAATCATCACTCGCCTCAGTTCGAAAATAAAGATGCCGTCGCAGCCGGTGCTGCCGTTGCTATTGCTGCGGGTGCAACCGGTGCCATTATCAAAGATCAGGGCATGCCGCACACCGCGATTCAGGCACAGAAGTTAGAGACCGAACGACTAGAAGACATGCCAGCACATTTGGCTAATGGAGCGAGTAATACGTAGTAAGAGATGAGCGAGTTTACACAATCGAATAAACCCAATCGATTCCACGCTTACGACAAAGCCTGGGCACAGGAGCTGCGTCACTTTAATCAGGCCAATCAGATATACGAAACTAACGGCGGCGCTGATGGCGTGACCGGTTTTATCGTCAATAAGAAGCGTGAAATTGACGATGAGAAAGGCCAAAAGTCAGACACAGATTCTGGCTTCCCAAAAGATTACACGACCCGCTCGGTCAATGGTCAGCGTGTCGATGGTAAGGGCGATGAGGTCTCGCTATCGATCAAACAAGAGCAAAATAAAGAGCCTGAGCGCGTCAAAAAATATTTAAGCGATAATGAGAAAGAAGATCAACGTAACCCAAGTGCGGCGACGACTATTGTTAGCCATTGGGACACGCTGGCCGACCATGTGCGCCACGCGACACCAGCAATCATCGTGAATAATGGTGCGCGCTTGGTATTTGGTATGCGCGCAATTGCAGATGCCATGTCGATTAAATCCGGATGGCAATATCAGTCACCATTGCGAGCGGCGGCTTCATCGATTTCGCTTGCAGGTTTGTGTATGGGCTTGGTGTTTACAGAAAAGCCAGTCAGTGAAGAAGAGCGCGAATCCTATAAAGACATGTCTGCGTGGGAGTATATTCCACTGCGATTAAAACACGCGTTAAACCCGATGGATCATGTGACCTCTACCGTTGGTTTGGCAACGATTCCCAACGGTGTGCTCATGGCGATGTCGGGCATGCGTCAGCATGTGCCGGGCAAAGTGCCGTGGGAGTTGATTCAGGGTTGTATGACCGTTGCGGCAGGTTCAGCGCTGAACTTTTTACCCGATCAGGAACGTGCGATGCAGCTCGCGCATGGTATCTTTACCATCCGCGCACCATTTGCCTATGCGCAGGCAGATAGAGCATGGCGACGCGGTATTCCGGAAAAAGGTATCCCTGCAGGCGATACCGGACAGATGGGTAAGTTCTTCTTCAACCAGCTATCGAATGTCGGCGGGTTCTTCTATACCGGAGTCATCAAACGTCCAGACGGTACGATTGTAACGCTCGAAGAAGCGCAGGCCGAAAAGCAGGCTAAAGCAAAACAAGATTCAACAGAGCGCAATGAACAGATAGAAAAAATCGCAGAACAGATCCGCGAAGAACGGTCAGGCGCTGAATCGAAACAGGATAAAGTACATAGA
>JALEGK010000007.1 GCA_022763105.1 Rickettsiales bacterium
ATCAGCAGCCGCTTTGACGACCTCGTTCGGCTTGACATCAAGCAGCGGTGATAGCTGCGCTAAAATAGTGTCAACATCGACGGGGTTGCGCACATAGCTGGATGCTTCTTTATGATAACCGCGCAAGCTTAGCGCCTCGTTCATTAGCAGATAGATAGCCAGCGCATTGGTGGTATATTCGCGCTGCTCTGGGTCATGGTCTGCTGTTTCCAGGTAGTTGCGAACCATCGAATCGAAGGGTGCTTCGCGTTTGCCCGATAATTCTGCTGTTTCTTTATCTTGTCCGGTTTTGCTCTCGGTATAGACATCAAGCAAGCGTTTGGACAGGCTTTGCTGTTTTGCTTCGTAACTAACCGGCACCAATGTTGCGAGCTGTGCTGCGACCTGACCTCTTGGATTGAAGTTGAAAAACGAGATGGTCGGAATGGTGTAATGTTTGATGAATTTTGCGGCTAGGCGGCTTTCATTTTCCGGGTGCATTTCGCGCGGGTGAACCACGATGTAATGGTCTTGGGTAAAGCGCGAGCCATATTTCATATGGATACGGTTCTCGGTGCGGAATTGATCCGCATCAAAGCGATTGCCTGTTACCATATCTTGTTCACTAGCCATTCAAAGCCTTTCTTAACCCTTCTATCATAATGGAATATGTGCTTGAATTTATGAAGGTTAGATGAAGTTTACTGCTTCTGCCAAAGCTGGGTTTCCCAATCTGCCACCTTCATTTTTTGCAGTAATGTCAGGCCAGAATCGCGGTAAGCCTGCTCAATTTGTGGTGCCTGCCACTGTAGAATACCCGATAATATCGTCACCCCTTCTTCTTGTAAGTGGTGGGCGATATCAGGTGCCATAGGCAAGAGCACCTCGCCTAAAATATTGGCTATAATCAGGCTGTAAGGCCCTTCTTCAGCTATTTTCGGGTGATCAAAGCCTTTGCTTCGTAACGTGATAATCAGCGGGTCTAGGCCGTTATGTTCTGCATTTTGTCGCGTTGCCTCCAGAGCGGTTGGCTCACTATCGACCATCACGACTGGTGCATGCCAAAAATAGGCCGCTTGCAGGCCTAAAACTCCCGAACCACATCCCATATCGAGCACTTTTTCAACACCTTGCAGGTTTGATAGTGCTTCTAGCGCTGCCATCGCCGCTTTGGTGGTGGGGTGCGAGCCATCGCCAAATGCATCGGCTCCGGCCTTAATAGAAAGTGAGAAATTTTGCGAATCCGCCATAAGCCCAAGAAAATGCCTAAAAGCGGAAAGTTTGTCTAGTTTTGATACTAGAAAGCACGTGTTTTGTTGTGTTACAGTATTCGTCCGATAAGGGGGGAACAATATGAGCGAGTCACTTTTAGACCGCGCCATCTACGATGAGCTTGCATCGCTTATGGGGGATGCGATAGGTATTCTTAAAGATAAGTTCGAGAAACAAAGTGCCGATTATGTGCGTGCTGTTCTGCAAGCAGTAGAGCGTGAGGATGCGCACGAAGTCGCACAGGCGGCTCACCCTTTGAAGTCTTCCAGTAAGCAGCTTGGGCTTGTTGCACTCTCTGATCTTGCCGGTCAGATTGAAGATGAAGCCAAAGAGCAAAACAGCGTGACAGACTCTATCCGCCACGCTGCTTCATCGCTTGAATCGTTGTATCAGGAAAGCCTGAAAGCCCTGCACGAGGCTTAAGCACTCTTAGCCATCAAATGCGTCGAATGCTTCTTCCCACGTGCCTTGGGTTGCTGCTTTGGTGTATTCGGTGACGCGGTTCTCGAAGAAGTTCGCATGCTCCACACCGTTCAAGATATCATCGAGCCACGGCAGTGGGTTTTTCTCGACTTGATACATTGGCTGCAGACCCAGCTGGCCCAGACGACGATCTGCAATATAGCGAATATATTGCTTCACTTCGTTTGGTGTTAGTCCTTCAATCGGGCCCATACCGAAGGCCAGATCGATGAATGAATCTTCGTGCGTCACGATGGTGTTACACGCGACATACAGGCGCGAGCGCAACTCATCATTCCAGATTTCTGGGTTTTCTTCGCAGAAAGTTTTGAATAGGCGGATGATCGAGTTGGTGTGCAAGGTTTCATCGCGCACAGACCAGCTCACGATTTGCCCCATGCCTTTCATCTTCCCAAAACGTGGGAAGTTAAGCAGCATCACGAAAGAGGCAAAGAGCTGTAGCCCTTCGGTGAAGGCGCCAAACACGGCCATGGTAGTCGCAATGTCGGCTTTGGTCTCAACACCAAATTGCTGCATGTAATCGTATTTGTCAGACATTTCTTTGTACTTCATGAATGCCTGATATTCGACTTCTGGCATACCAATCGTATCGAGCAAATGGCTGTAAGCAGCAACATGCACCGTTTCCATATTGGAGAATGCAGAGAGCATCATCAATACTTCGGTTGGCTGAAAAATACGTGTGTAATGCTTCATGTAGCAGTTATTCACTTCGATATCTGCCTGCGTGAAGAAACGGAAAATCTGCGTTAGCAGGTTCTTTTCTTCTGGCGTCAGATTCTTTTTCCAGTCTTTGACGTCATCCGATAGCGGCACTTCCTCTGGCAACCAGTGGATACGCTGCTGCATGAGCCACGCATCATATGCCCAAGGATAGTGGAACGGTTTATATATCGGTTTCGCGTCAAGCAATGACATGTTGGGTTCTCCTTATGATCTTCTTATTGGCAGGATAGGCACTCTTCGTATGTGCTTTCCTGTTTGTTCTTCAGCGACATTTCTAATTGAATGGTCGGGTTCTTTTGGCTGACTTTATCGGCACGCTGCATCGAGGTGGAGCGGCAGTAATACAGGCTTTTTACGCCTTTCTTCCATGCCATATAATGCAGATTGTGCAGGTCGCGCTTATGGATGTTTGCAGGTAAGAACAGGTTGATAGACTGTGCCTGACAAACATATGGCGCACGGTCTGCTGCATGTTCAATTACCCAGCGCTGATCCATTTCATACGCGGTTTTGAATACGAGCTTTTCGTTTTCATCAAGGAAGTCCAGATGCTGGACAGAGCCTTCATGCGTGGTAACCGAAGACCAGATTTCATCATTATCTTGGCCTTTTTCCTGTAGCAATTGTTTGAGGTAACGGTTGCGAACCTGGAAAGAACCAGACAAGGTTTTCTGGGTGAAGGCATTGGCCGCAGATGGCTCAATACCCGGAGATGCATTACCGCAAATAATAGAGATCGACGCGGTCGGTGCAATCGCCATTTTGTTAGAGAAGCGCTCCATCATACCCAGCTCTTTTGCATCTTCGCATGGGCCACGCATCTCAGCGAGCTTGCGTGAGGCGACATCTGCTTCTTTGCGGATATGCTCGAACATTTTCTTGTTCCACACTTTTGCCATCACCGATTCGAATGGAATCATTTTAGATTGCAGGTACGAGTGAAAGCCCATCACGCCAAGGCCAACAGAGCGCTCGCGCATGGCAGAATATTTTGCACGCTCCATAGAGTCTGGTGCGTTCTCGATGAAATCTTCAAGGACGTTATCTAAGAACAGCATCACATCTTGGATGAATTGCTCGTCATCTTTCCACTCATCATAGGTCTCAAGATTTAAAGATGACAAGCAGCAAACTGCGGTGCGGCTCTTGCCTAGATGGTCTATACCGGTTGGCAAGGTGATTTCCGAGCAGAGGTTAGACATTTTCACGTGGAGCTTCAGCTCTTTGTGGTGATCTGGGATCGAGCGGTTCACCGTATCGATGTAAATGATATATGGCTCGCCTGTTTCCACACGCATGGTCAGAAGCTTCGCCCATAGATCGCGTGCTTTTACCGTCTCTACCACTTCGTTGGTATGCGGGCTAATCAGATCCCACTCACCACCTTTTTCAACTGCTTCCATGAAGGCATCGGTGACGGCAACACCATGGTGCAAATTCAATGCCTTACGGTTTGGATCACCGCCAGTTGGGCGACGAATCTCTAGGAATTCTTCGATTTCCGGGTGCGAAATATCAAGATATACTGCAGACGAACCACGGCGCAGTGAGCCTTGGCTGATCGCAAGCGTCAGTGAATCCTGCACACGAACGAACGGAATCACGCCAGAGGTTTTACCGTTACGGCTGACTTTCTCACCGAGTGAGCGCAAATTTCCCCAGTAACTTCCGATACCACCACCACGAGATGCGAGCCATACATTCTCATTCCACAAATCGACAATGCCTTGCAGGCTATCTTCGGTTTCATTCAGGAAGCATGAAATAGGCAGGCCGCGCTTGGTGCCACCATTACTTAGGATTGGCGTCGCCGGCATAAACCACAAGCTGCTGATATATTTGTAAATTCTGTCCGCATGCGCCTGATCTTCGCCATAATAGGCCGCGACTCGCGCGAATAAATCTTGGAATTCCTCTTCCGGCAGCAAATAACGGTCTTTGAGCGTAGCTTTGCCGAAATCGGTTAATTTCACGTCGCGGGATGGTTCAGTCGTCACTTGGTTAGGCATGGCACACACTCCTCAGGCTTCTAGCGCGGATATTTTTTCTATATATTGTTGAATTGTCTTTTATGGATACTATATCTTGTGTTTGCGTGTCCAGCACAAAAGTACCGACATGATCCACTTTGCGTGATTTTTCTAGTGTTTTCATTAAATTTCAGTGCCTTATTTCAACAACTTTATGTTATATATTAATCAATCCACACAATCTTAGGATGTGAACGCCCCAAATCTTGTGCCTGCCTGTCGCCGAAGCATTCTTCTCCTGCTGGCAGTCGATAACCCTACCAAATGCGTTGGTTATCAGCCAGTAGCAAAATCATATTGCTGCGGTTGATTCCAAGTTAAGCAATTGAATTGCACGGTCAAACAGTATAAATCTGTGGATGTGAATAAGGGTATTTCGCACTATTTTTGAATGAGGTTAGCCATTCATCCACATGGTGCCGTGTGCATAACCGCATTGGTCATGACTTGTCGGAATAGTTTTGCACAAAAAGCCACAGATTCATACGCAGGCGCGTTTACTGTAGGCAAAATGGCGGAAAAAATTGCACCATACACACCGCATGTAGTATCTCTTAAGATTGAATGACACAAGGTGGTGTAGTTTGTTAAGTCGATCCCTGTATCAACGCGTGCGTTACCGTCGCATTAGCCTGCTTGCTTTTGCCGCAATCTGCGCGCTTGGCGGCGCGATCTATTCGCTGTTCACCCCACCACTATATGAATTCACTGCCACTATTCGTATTCACAGCACCAATGAATTAGAGCCGATCACTGACCGCAGTGCTGAGGCGGCTATCCTGACCTCGTCTTCGCTTATTGCCGAGACACTCGATGCGATGGGACATGATATCGAGATTTACAGTGGCGAAGCGCCGTATCTGGAGAAGCTGGCCGATCCGGCAGCTAGCATGCCTTATCCTCAGCTACGCATTACCTATGCCGAGCTGGAGCCATTTCATTATGATCAAATCTATTCGCTTAAAGCGACAGCGCGCGGAAGTTTCGATTTAGAATCAGGTGCACAGCCTGCCTTTGATATTACCGCGGAAGGTAATCACATTCGTTTAGAGCAGGCCTTTACCCTCATTCCACGTTACCGCAATGAACGTGTACGCCACATCAAGCAGCATTTGCGTGTCACCTATGATGGCGATCATGTCATCCATCTGCATTACGCGGATCGCAATCCGTCTTTTGCCGGTGACTTCCTCAACGCGCATTTAGATTTATACATTGCGCAGGCCCGTGAGCGTCAGGCGGCGGAGCTCAAACAGGCCGTGTCCTATCTGAAGCGAAATATCTCTGCAGATGAGCGTCAGATCGTCTCGCAGCAGCTCGCATGGGATGAATTGCAAAAGGCCCGCGACGAGCAATGGGTTCATGCACCGCTTGAGCATTTGCGCGAAGCCGTTGTCACTTTAAGAGAGCGCCGCGATGCATTGGCGAAAAGTTTGCTGGATGCGCTACCACCACATGAAACGCTAGAGACTGCCAGCTTGCCAGAGCTTGATGAGCTGGATGCGCAGATCAAAAAGCTGGAAGTCGAAGTGCGTATGGTAGAGAAGCGCCAGCGCGATCATTTTCTGCTGGAGCAAGAGATGACGCATACGCGTCAGTCGTATCTCAATAAGCGCGCGCAGCTAGAGGGCTACGAGCTAGAGCTGTCTCAGGTGCTGGGCTTTGCTCAATTGGTTGACTTACCCGATGCGCAGGCAAAGGCTGCCTATTGTAATCCATTTATGGTAGCGCTTTATGCAGGGCTTGGAGGCTATGGCATTGCACTATTCTACGCCATCATGATTCCGCTATCTGGTAAGCCCACAAACAGCCAGCCTAAACGTCGTGCTGCGATGCCGTCTTACAATCCGTATGGGTCTGATGATGAGGAAGACGACCTTCCGCCGCAACCTGATTTGACCAAGCAAGAAGAGACACCACCCAAGCCTTCAGGTGATTCGTCGCGCGTCTTTATCTAAATATACGCTTATTGCTCGCGCAGCGCGCGGTTGAATGAGTCTGAAATTGGGCTCATCAAATAAGAGAAGAGTGAACGTGAACCCGTCACGATCAATGCTTCGGTTGGCATGCCCGGAGACAGTTCAACATTATCCAGTTTCTTTAGCTGCTCTTCATCGATCTCGATACGTGCGATAAAGAAGCTGCCACCGGTACGCTCATCTTCAAAGCGGTCAGCCGATACCGTCACTACCGTGCCTTCAACTGGCGGCACGTTACGTACTTTATATGCCAGCAGACGCACACGAGCACGCAACCCTGTGCGCACGATATCAATATCCTGTGGCTGAATTTGCGCTTCTACGATCAGCTTGTCATCGAATGGCACGATGCTCATCAGCTCTTCGTTCGGTGCAATCACCTCACCAATCGTATGTACATTCAGACCCGTTACCTGTCCGGCAATTGGTGCTTTAATCAGCACGCGATCGGTCACATCTTCGGCAGCGCGAAGCTGTTCTTCCAGATCAGATAGCTCACCTTGCGTTTCTTTCAAATCAGCGACGACCTGATTCAGCATATCGGTTTTGAGATTGAATTTCTCGATCTTGGTTTCATTGATGCTCTGATTCGCACGTGAGATTAATGCCTGATCCCGGCCACGCTCACCACGGATCTCAGCGAGGCGACGCTCTAGCGATAACAGACGTGTCTTAGGCGCGTTACCCGTTTTAAGCAGAAATTTCACATCGCGGATTTCTTCGCTCAGTAATTTGATCTGACGGTCTGCTGAGGTGATTTGCTCCTTCAGACCTTTGATCTCTTCTTCAGATTGTTTGATCTTCTGATTCAGTACATCGGTTTTACCAGAGATAGCCTCGCGACGTGTGGCAAATAATCGACGCTGGCTGTCCAGATTCGTCTGCACATCCGTATTGTCTGACTCTTTCTCTAACAGCTCTTGCGGGAAGTCGATGGTGTCCATGCCATCACGCTCCGCTTTTAGGCGCGCTTCTGCAGCTAGGGCAGCAATATATTTACCACGATATAGCTCCATGCGTGCTTTTGAAGCCGTGTCATCCAATCGCACGAGCGGCTGGCCTTCTTCCACATTTTGGCCCTCAACTACCATGATCTCTTCGATAATACCGCCTTCTAGGTGCTCAATCGTTTTCTTGTTCTGATCAAGCGACACTTTACCGCTAGCAATGGCCGCACTATCAATCGGTGCAATCACAGACCACAGACCAAAAATGCCGAAGATTGCGATGAACATCACCATACCGAAGACAATGGCGCTGCGTGAAATATTCTCTGGCGCCTGTTCTTCTTCCAGATTGCGAGGCGCAACATAATCCGCCATCTCATCAATGCGGTTGCTGGCTTTGGCAACCACTTCCTGGAAGCGACTAACAACCTTATCGACCTGGCGGTTGCCACTCGTGGCCGGCAGGTTCTCGGCTGAATCCGATGCTTCTTTTCCTTGATCATCGCTCTCATCTAACGGCATGACTTCACCTTGAGCATCATCTGCTGATTCAATTGAATCATCATCGTGGGTGAAGGTTTCATCATCTTCAGGACGTTCATTTGGTGGATTGACCATATTATTATTCTCCTGCCGCTTTGGCTGGCTTTGCACCGCCTGTATATTGTTTTAGCACTTCCTCGCGCGCGCCGAATGCTTCGATGCTTCCTGAGCGCAGGGTCATGATTTTATCAACACCGCTGACGATGGAAGGTCGGTGAGCCACCACAATATAGGTAATGCCCATTTTCTTGATATTCGCCAAAGCGCGGATCAGTGCACGTTCACCCTCGCCGTCTAGGTTGCCATTTGGCTCATCTAGCACGATAAAGCGTGGATTGCCGTAAAGCGCACGTGCAAGACCAATACGCTGGCGCTGGCCCGGTGACAGGCTCAGATTACCTTGTGAGAATTGCGTCTCATAGCCGTTTGGTAAGCGCAGAATCATTTCATGGCAGCCCGCAAGCTTTGCGGCGTGAATCACATCAGCATCATTGGCTTGCATGTTCATACGCGCGATATTGTCTTTGATGGTGCCGTTGAACAAATCCACATGCTGCGGCATATAGCCGACATACTGGCCGAAATCTTCACGGTTCCATTTAAAGGTCTCCACACCATCTAGGCGCAAGGCACCATGAGATGGAGGCAAGATACCGATAATGACCTTCGCTAATGTTGATTTACCTGCAGCACTCGGGCCAATAATGCCTAAGCTCTCGCCCGCTTTGAGGGCGAAATTGACATTTTTGATAATCGGCGCGCTACCCGGAGGCGTGTAATATAGTCCTTCTGCTACCAGATCACCTTTTGGTGCTGGTAATTCCATGGTGCCACGCAAGTTAGGCGTGGTGGTGAGTGACATATCGAGGCGGTGATAGGCTTCACGCGCTTGAATCAGGCCCTTCCATACGCCAATGGCACCCTCGAACGGTCCCAATGCGCGGCCAACCAGAATCGAGCACGCAATCATCGCACCAACGGTTAGCTCATTCTCAAGCGCCAAGGTTGCACCAATGCCAATCACCCCGATCTGAATAATCATACGCAATGAGCGTGAAACCGATTGTATGATGTTAGCGCGGCTTGCACCTTTATAGCTTTGCTCTAAGCCCTTATTATTATGCTCCACCCAGTTATTCAACACGTTGGGCATCATGCCCATTGCTTCAACCGCTTCTGCATTGCGGCTAGCGATGTCGGCAATTTGCATACTCTGAATCGAATTTTCCTGCGCTTTTTCTAGCGGCTTTTTGGTGGCGTACTCATTGATAAGTGCAAACAGCACCAGCATGATCGAGCCGATAACGGCCAAAAAGCCCAGAATCGGGTTAATCATATAAATGACGATGATAAATAGTAACGACCATGGCGCATCCAGCAAGATGCCCAGCCCATTCATGATGAAGCCTTTGATGCTATTCAAATCGCGCTGATACTGGCCCGCATTAGTGTGAACAGACATGGATGATTTAACCACTGCCATGCTGAGCAGGCGTGGTGCCAACTTCGCATCCAGCCATTCGCAGATGCCTGAGAAGACGAATTGGCGGATCATGTTGAAAATACCGTAAAAGCTAAAGCCAATGATGGTGATCAGTGAAAGTACGATCAGCGTGTCATAGCTGCGGCTCGAGATCACGCGGTCGAGCACCTGTAATGAATAGATGGGCAGTAGCAGCATCAATACATTCATGCAGAAGCTAAACAGGAAGGCGTAGCCCACCGCTCTGCGACATGATTGCATTGCCTGATTTAATTCGGTCGCCGCAGCGGTTTTTGGGTGTTTGATGACTTTCATGTGTAATCCAGTGACTTTCTGCTTGCGTGTTATATAGCGTTCCGATGGCTATGTTCAAAGGGGAAAGTTGGATTTTTGCGTATTTAATAAGAAAAAGGCTGGCTCTTTCGAGCCAGCCTTATCTCTTTAGCTTCTAATCGGAGCGATTAAGCAACGATATCGAAGTTAGATGCTACGAACGTACCGGTTAGGGTCGTTACGTTAGATAGTTGTACTGAACCAGCAGTCCAGTTACCATCTGCATCGTAGTACAGGTCACCCGTAGCGCTATCAACCGCGTACGAAACAAGACCAGCAGTACCGTTTACAGAGGTAATACCTGCTAGGGTATCAACCATCACGGTGTCAGCCATTGCTACGTTAGCGTTAGCGTTTACGGCGGTAGCGGTTGCTACAGTCACGGTGTTACCCGTGGTGTATGCACCAGCAACGTCACCCAAGCTCTCATCGATCGCGTAGACATCGTTACCAGAACCAGCAACGAATGCGGTGATGATGTCGGTACCTGCGTTGGTGTTGCCACCATAATCGAAGGTATCGTCACCTGCACCACCGGTCAGGCTATCAACGCCCAGGCCACCTTGTAGGGTGTCATCACCGGTACCACCGGTAATGGTGTCGGTAGAAGAACCACCAGTGATCGATACGTCAGTGGTCATGTCACCAGCGTCGATGGTTTGGCCGGTACCACCGGTACCACCAGTCACCGTAGCGATGCCAGCTGCAGACGCGTTAGCACCAAGATCGATGTTGTTCGCTGCCGTACCGAAGATCAGGCCTTCGATAGAGGTTAGGTTCTCGAAATCATCATCGGTTAGGGTTTCTGCACCACCAGTAAACTGGATGGTATCAGAACCAGAACCACCGTTGATGGTGTCATCATCTTCTAGAAGACCTGCAGCGCTCAACGTTACTTGGTCATCACCACCATTCAGGGTAACACCTACGTCGATTGCAGAATCTAGGGTCAGATTATCATCATCAGAACCTGTGGTTAGGAACAGATCGCTAGCAAACGTACCAGCAGAATCATCGAAGGTTACTACGCCAGTAGCCGTAGAAGCGTCGATGGTTTCTACACCCGCGGTAGAAGCCGTAGCATCAACCGTGATACCAGCAGTACCGGTACCAGAGAATACAACTGCTTCCACGTTGGTGGTGTTAGCAAGGGTTGTACCCAGGTCGTTTGTAGCGTTGTTGTCGGTTAGTTCGATGGTATCATTACCAGCGCCACCGTCGATGGTGTCACCAGCAGCAAGTTCAGCTGAATCGAACTGGAAGGTATCTGCACCCGAACCAGAGTTCAGGTTGTCAGTACCAGCGCCAGCAACAAAGGTATCACCATTGTTACCACCGATCAGTTGGTCATCACCGTCACCACCGGTCAGCGTACCTGCAGCGGTTGCGAACAGAGACGTTGCCAGAACCGAACCGTTAGCATCATTGTTTTCGTTTTTAACAACGAAGTTGGTGCCGGTTAGGTCCGTTGCAAGATCAGCAAAACGAAGGCTGGTTGCGTTAGAACCATCGGTAATGGTGTTGGTTGAACGGGTGAAGGTTAGGTTTGCAGCATCGCGAGAACCATCAAGCGTAATGTTGATTTTATCTTCGGTACCGTCGAAACCAGAGATGGTTACTTGTGCTTCACCGTTGTCGATGTCGTAATTGATCACATCTACACCGGTTGCATCACCATCGCCAAGGAATAGCTTAGCGGTAGCAGCATCTGCACCGTCAACGCTAATGGTGTCTGCACCCAAACCACCGTAAACGGTTGTTTCGAAAGCTGCACCAAGGTCAGAAACAATGCTGTCATCGCCAGCGTTAGCATAAACGATAGACTCACCAGAACCCGTGGTAATGGTGTCATCACCATCGCTGCTATCAGCGATGCCGTTACCACCATAGATGGTAGCATCACCAGCGTGAGCACCCAGGTTGATAACATCGTTATCGGTGTTACCGAATGCAACAATTGCTGAACTACCAGCACTTGCAGCATCGATATCGATGGTGTCGTTACCGGTACCTGCATACGCGGTTACAGATTCACCAGCATCCAGACCACCGTCTGCGTTATCGATGTTGATCAGGTCGTTACCAGCGTTTGCGTAAACAGTGGTAGAACCATCGTCACCGGTGTTGATGACATCGTCACCATCGGTGCTATCAGCGATACCGTTACCACCGAAGATGGTTACTTCACCGATCATTGCATCAGCATCAATGGTGTCATCACCAGAGTTACCATAAAGAACCGCGTTACCGGTACCAGCGCCAGTGGTGATAGAATCATCATCAGCACCGCCGAATACGGTCGTGGTGTTGCCGGTATCAGGAGCGAAGGTATCAATGATATCGTCACCTGCGTTACCGTAAATTACTTGGTTACCGGTACCACCGTGAAGCTCATCATCGCCATCATCGGTATCAACGATGCCAGAACCACCGAAGATCACAACATCACCGTCACCTGAGGTGATGGTGTCGTCGCCACCGAAACCGATGAACAGGTTGTTCTTGTCAGCCTGTGCTTCTGTAATGGTGTCGTTGGTTGAATCATCAGTAATGGTGGTGTCATCATTGTCACCAGCTTTTACTTCTGAAGCATTCGTACCGGTGAACAGGAAGTTACCTGTATCGATTTGGAATGGGCGGAAGCCTTCCAGAGTTACCGTGGTAGTACCATCGGTAATCGTGGTGTTAGTACCATCATCGGTAATCGTCAGAGTTGCAGCATCGATGGTGCCGAAAGAAATTGTATCTTCATCAGCATCGAAGGCGAATGACGAGCTACCTACGAGATTAAAGTCATATGCAGTCATGTTAAAAACCTCTTCATAGTTGTCTACATGAATAAAGCGAGTTAAGCGCAGTATTCGTACTAGTAAAGTACGTAAGCGACAGAACGACCCTTACGCACCACACCGGCACAGACATACTGCACCGCGTAATGATACCTGTTTAAGCCATGTGGGATAGGGGATGTCAATGTATTATAAAGAGGTGTGCATGGGTTTTGGGGATAACCAAGCGCTTGTTGCAGTTTTGTCACAAGGTGTGTTGCGGCTTTCTTAAATTGCCGCGTTACTGGCGGTTAGAGAATGTCGTTAAATGTGTGACGTGTGCGCTTAAACCACCAATAGCCGATTCGCGCCCAAAGCGCCGCGGCAACTGTGTATGTCGCCAGCACCTCAAATTGAGGAAGCGACTGTTTAATAAGCACTAACCTTGCATTCTCAATGATATGGGTGAGCGGATTGAGCATAATGTAGGTGCGGTATTCTGCGGGCAATTGATCGATGGAGTAGAAAATTGGGCTTAGGAAAAGCAACACCATCACGATAAGCCCCATGAATTGAGACAGATCTCTGAGAAATACGCCAATTGATGCCAATAGCCAACCAAGCCCCAACCCCAACAAGGTGAGCGGCAACATAATGAGTGGCAACAATGCAGCATGCCAGCTGAGTGAGTAGCCCAGCAGCAGCATCGCCGCTAGCAGCACCCCTGTTTGAATCAGCCACATCCACAATGCCCCGGTGACTACTACCACTGGCAATATCCATAGAGGGAACACCACTTTGGTGATGTAATTGCGGTGTTGCAGCATGAGGGGGGCCGAACGGTTGAGAATTTCGGCTAGAAAGCTATGGAAGATGAGGCCGCTATATAGAATGATCGCGAAATTGATGGTTTGGCCGTCATGCCCTAGCTCCGGCCATTTCGCCTGAAAGACAATGCCAAACACAAAGGTGTAGACACCCAGCAACAATAGCGGATGCAGCACCGACCAGAAGCGCCCAAGCACAGAGCCTTGGTAGCGCGAGGCCAAGTCCCGCTTTAGTAGCTGCTTAAATAATACCCAATGTTGTTTCATCTTAGGCTTTCTTTCTAGATTCGCGGTACGCGATATAGGCCGTGCTCGCCACAATAACGCCCGCCCCTATCCATGTCCAGCTATCGGCGACTTCACCAAAAATCGGGTAGGCCAGCATGGCGGTGAATATCAGGCGGAAGAAGTCAAATGGCATGACCACTACGACATCGGCATGAGTGTAGGCTTTGACCATGCATAGATGCGCGGCCGTGGAAGCCAGTGCCACGCCCAAGATATACCAGAGCTCGTCTGGTGTAGGGTGTTGCCAGTAATATAGGCCCGGTGGCAGCGACCACAGCGCCATGAAAGCCGCCATATAGAAGACGATGCGGTTTGCTGGCTCGGTATTGGTGAGCGATTTCACCAAAATGCCGGCAATCGCCCAAAGCGATGTCGCACACAGCACCACAAAGGCGTTCCATTCTATGTCAGACGGGTCTGGGCGGATGATGATCATCGAGCCTGCAAATCCGATGAGCACGGCAATCCAGCGTCTGGGACCTGCTTTTTCGCCCAAAAACATCACCGCAAACATGGTGGTGAAAATCGGTGCGGTGAAGCTGAGGGCGGTCGCCTGATTGAGTGGCAGCGTGGTGACACAGTAAAACCACAGATGCATACCCGCCACACCAACCGTGCCGCGCCAGAAATGGCTGCTCATGCGCTCGGTCTTGAGGATCTGCGAGCCATGCTTCAGCACCCATGGCAAAAGCAGCAATACACTGAAGATATTACGTAGCAATACCACCTGCGTCGTGTGCAGCTCTTCTGCAGAGAAGCGGATAAACACATTCATGATCGAGAAGAAAAACATGCTCGCAATCATGAATCCGATCGCGATCATCGCTTTTGGAATATCTGGGGTTCGTTTTTTCATGATATGCACTATAGTAGGTGCAAAGCCTATGTTGTTAGCGAAAATAGAGCAATGACCAGCGTATTAGAAAAAGAAAAAATAGACGAAATCGCCCTGATGGATGCGCTGGATGACGCTTTACGGCAACGTAAGGGTTCGCCGGATGCCACCCATCCTGAATGCGCGCGCATCCTTCGCGAGCATTACGCACGCGGCCAAGAGATGCTGGGCGACTGGTTCATTCAGCATGGCAAAACCACGCAGTATCTTAAACACCACGCGAAACTCACCGATGAGATCATGCAGGCAATAGCATTTATTGCCTCACGTCAGACGGGTATTGATATGCAGGTGCATGGCATCAGCTTGCTGGCAGTTGGCGGCTATGGGCGCATGCAGCTCTTTCCGCATTCCGATAAGGACATTCTGTTTATCATCGCTCGCGAGAAGCCGGAAAATAACGAGTTCGTGCAGCTGTGTTTGTATTATCTGTGGGATTTGAAATGGCAGATCGGCCATGCGGTGCGCACAATGCGCGAATGCGTCAAGCTGGCGCGGGCAGATCATACGATTGCTGCGAACTTACTGGATGCACGTTTTGTCGCTGGTGATGATGTATTGTCCAAATCTTTTCTTGAGCTGTATGAGCGTCAGGTGCGCGGCTACAATAAACAATCCTTTGTGCAGGCCAAACTCAATGAGCGCCGAGAGCGACATGTTAAACAAGGTAACTCGCGCTTTGTCCTTGAACCGAATATCAAAGAGAATAAGGGCGCGTTGCGTGATCTGCATACGCTGCATTGGATTGCGAGCTATTGCTATGGCCCGCTATCATTCAAAGCGCTCGAGCAGCAAGGCGTGATCAGCGCCAAAGAGCGGCGCGAGTTTAATCAGGCGGAACGATTCTTATCGAGCGTGCGCATCCATTTGCACCTGATTGCCGGTCGCGAAGAAGAACGCCTCACATTCGAGATGCAAAAAATGATTGGTGAACGTTTGGGTTACCGAACCGCCCATGCGCATCGTCCGGTTGAGCGATTCATGAAGCGCTATTTTCAAACCGCAAAAACCATTGGTGATCTGACCCGTATTATCTGCGCGATTCTAGAAGAAGAGAATGTTCATAAGCCCGGCATCAGCTTATTCAGCTTTCTTAAACAAGGCGGCACGATGGAAGGGTTTGATCTGGATGGCAAGCGGCTGCGCTTTCCCGAGACGCTCGATATACGCGTACAACCATCCGAGATGATGCGGATTTTTTTGGTCGCACAAAATCATGATTTAGACATTCATCCGCGTAGCATTCAGGACATTCAACGCAACCTAGAAGCAATTGATCAGGAGGTGCGTGAATCGGCAGAGATGAGTCAAATCTTTCTCGATATTTTGCTGCACAAAGTGAATCCTGAAATCACGCTGCGCCGCCTCAATGAAGCGGGTGTACTTGGGCAATTTATTCCTGACTTTAAGCGCGTTGTCGGCCAGATGCAGTATGACATGTATCATGTCTACACGGTCGATGAGCACACGATTCGCGCCATTGGTTTTTTACATCGCATTGAAGAAGGTGAGTATGAAAGTCCGATGCCGCTTTCGACAGAAGTGTGCAAACAAATCACGGCACGACGCGCTTTATATCTTGCGCTATTGTGCCACGATATTGCGAAAGGCCGCGGCGGTAATCACGAGAAAAAAGGCGGGCGCATTGCGTACAAACTCGCGCTGCGTTTGGGGATGGATGAATCGGAAGCGGAGCTTGCCGCATGGCTTGTCAAATATCACATTCTGTTTACCGAGATTGCCTTCAAACGCGATTTAGACGATCCGCAGACCATTCAGGACTTCGTCAATATTGTGCAATCGCCTGAACGATTGCGCGTCTTGCTGGCTATTAGTGTTGCCGATATTCGCGCGGTTGGCCCTGCGATTTGGAATGGTTGGAAAGGCTCTTTGCTGCGCGGTTTATTCCAGCGCGCAGAAGCCGCGATGGGTGTCGCGCGGGCACAGAATCTAGAAGAGGAGCGAGAGCAGTTTCGTCATAGCTTACAAGGCGCGACAGATGTTTGGGATGAAGCATCGATTGAGCGCTATTTGAGCCTGACGCCGCCAGATTTATGGTATTCGGAAGCCTCGCAAACCCATCTGGCGATTGCCGATTTGTTGCAACAAGTTGAATCGGCCAAGCAGGTCATTGCGTGTCGCTACAGCACCGATGAATTTATGGCGATCACCAACATCACCATGTGTATACCCGGCCACTCGCATTTGCTGTCTTGTGTGTCCGGCGCCATTGCCATGATTGGTGCATCGATTCAGGGCGCAAAAATTTATCCGCTTAGCAATGGGCTGAATATCGTCATGGTGACGATTCAGACGCTAGATGGCGAAGCATTCACCGAAGAGAAAAAATTTGCGCAGTTTGAAAAGAATGTGCTCGATGTGATTAACGGCAAGATCGCGGTTGATGCCGATATCAGCCCGCATATTCCGCGTCATTTCAAGCAGGGCCGCCCGATGGATGTGCTGCCCACCGTCTTCATCGATAATGCCCTTAGTCAGCATCACACCGTGATTGAAGTAAACGGGCCTGATCGGCTTGGTTTCCTTCACGATATTGCTCAGATTTTAAGTGATTTGAAACTGAGTGTTTCTACCGCGCATGTCACCACGTATGGCGAGAAAGCGATTGATGTGTTTTACGTGAAAAACCAATATGGATTCAAAATTCAGGAATATGAACAAATCACTTACATCAAGCAGCAAATTCTGAGTAAGCTGTCTGACATGTTAGAGATGAATGAGAGGGCGTCATGATACGAATCTTTTTGCTGCGCTGCTGGCCTGCCTTGATTCCGATTGGCATCTATTTAGGCTGGTACTGGCTGGCGCGTCGTCGCGCGAAAAAAGCAGGTGAGCCGATTCCTCATTTGCTGGATGGGCCGTGGCTATGGACCGCCTTTTTCAGTGTGCTGTTTTTAGCTGCGGCATTGTTCATTATTCCACTAACAGCTGAGCAGAATTCTGGCACCTCCTATCACCCCAAAGCATTGATTGACGGTAAGTTACAATCTGAATCGATTGAGTGATGAAATTAGACAATCAGGAATGGCTGGCAGAGCCTAAAACCAAGCGGCTAGTGCAGGCGTTTGAAGCTGCCGCTGTCCCGTTACGTTTTGTCGGCGGTGCGGTGCGCGATGCGCTGATGGATAAGCCGGTGAAGGATGTTGATGCTTGTACGCCCGCTGAGCCAGAGCGCGTGATTGAGCTGCTCAGCGTTGCCGATATTGAGCATGTGCCGACCGGCATTACACATGGCACGATCACCGCCATCATCGATAAGAAACCTTATGAAATTACCACCTTGCGCAAGGATGTCTCTTGCGATGGTCGCCATGCCGACGTGGTCTACACCGATGATTGGGAAGAGGATGCGAAGCGCCGTGATTTCACGATGAATGCGCTGTATTGCGTGCCAGACGGTACGCTGCATGATTATGTTGGCGGGTTAGATGATTTGCGCGCGGGCGTGGTGCGTTTTATCGGCAATCCATCGGATCGCATCAAAGAAGATGCGCTGCGTATTTTGCGCTATTTCCGCTTTCTTGCCACACACGGCACCGCCGATGCACTGAGCGATGCGGTAGAGGCCTGTACAGAGCATCATAGTATGATTGATGATCTATCTGGTGAGCGTATTCAGCATGAAATGGCGAAGCTACTCTCTGCGCCGCATGTTGATAGGGTGATTGCCAAAATGTATCCCGATATCATGCAGCATCTGATTCCGCGCGTGAGTAATCTGGATACGATAGAATGGGTGTGTGGTGCTGAAGAAGCGCTGCATATTCAGCCTGATGCCATTACGCGTCTTGCCGCCTTTATCCGTCATACGCCCTATCCTGAGGAGGCGCTTGATCGTCTGCGTGAGCGATGGAAGCTGGCGAATGTCACTCATAAAAAGCTACACCAGCTTATGCAGCATGAACTGATTGAAACGGATGCGCTTGAATCGACCATGCGCACGCAATTGCGGCATTTGGGTCAGGAGCAGTTTATCCGCATGCTGGTGCTTTCATGGCGGCCCGATGAAATGCATGTGCTCGATGTTGGCAAACGGTTGGCTTACACATGGAAGTCCCCTGAATTCCCGATCAGTGGCGCTGATTTGCAGGCCCTTGGCTATGCTTCTGGCCCTGAGTTGGGCGATATGCTGCGCACGCTTGAGGCGCTTTGGGAAAATGCCGATTATACGCTCACAAAAGAAGCGTTGATTGGTATTGCGCTATCGAAAAAGCCTAAGGCCTAGCCGATAATATCGCCGTCATCCTTGGTAATCGCAATAATGGCCGGGCGCGGCGGCATATCAGACTTAAAGTCAGGCCAACGTGTGGTTGGCTCATCGAACGAGCTGCCCTCCGCGGGGTGCTGAATCGATAAAAACAGCGTACGTCCATCGCGGGTGAATTGTGGCCCCGTCACCTCGCAACCAATCGGCCCGCGGAAGAAACAACGCGTTTGCCCACGGCCTTTGCCCTGCGTATCGGCAGCATAAAGCGCATCGGCCTTACCAAGTGCTTTGGGCTGGCCATCAGTGGTAATCCAGATGCGGCCTTTGATATCGAATGCCAAATTATCCGGGCAGGCCAGCTGACCATCCTTGGTTGGTTCCGTATGGTAAAAGCCTTGTTTGTTGCCCGATGCATCCGGGTCGCCACCTTCCAGGAATATTTCCCACGCAAACTGATCAGACGTATGATCATCTTCTGGCGGAATCATCTCTAAGATATATCCCATCGGGTTATGTGCGCGACGATTCACGGCATCTGCTTTTGTGCGCAGTGGGTTTTTGGTCATGGATGCGTAGATATTCTGGGTTTTGGGATTAACCTCTATATCCTCTGGCCGGTCCATCGGCGTCGCACCCAGCAATGCAGCAGCTTTGCGCGTTTCAATCATCACATCGGCTTGCGAGTGAAACCCATTCTTCTTTGTTAATGGGCCTTCGCCATAAATCAGTGGCAACCAGTTCAGCGCGCCTGATTCTTCAAATTTGGCGACATACAGCACACCGTCATCTAGCAGGTTTGGGTTGATGGCGCTTGGGTTATAATGACCATTGCTGACGAATTTATAGATATGCTGAAAGGCTTGGTCATCACCCATATAGACAACGACACGACCATCTTTATTGACCACGCTTGAAGCACCTTCATGCTTGAATCGGCCTAATGCCGTGCGCTTGATTGGTGTCGCGTTTGGATCATTAGGGTCAATCTCAACCACCCAGCCAAAGCGGTTTGGTTCATTGGGTTCTTTCTCAACATTAAAACGATCATCGATCTTATCCCAACGGTGATAATAGCGCGTGCCGATCGTCATATTCTGGTGATTTTCCAGCTCCTTGCCTTTGTAGTCATGGAGCAAGAAATAGACATCAACATTCTCTTCGCAGGTCAGATAGGTGCCCCATGGCGTGATACCGCCTGCACAATTTCCAAAGGTGCCCAGCACCCGCTCGCCTTTTGGGTCGGCGCTGGTTTGCATGCGCTTGTGCCCTGCGGCTGGGCCGCTGATTTTCATCGGGGTCGTCGCGGTAATGCGGCGGTTATACTTGCCCAGCACCGGATTCCAGTCGCGGCCATCGCGCTTAATTTCAACGACTGAGACCCCATGCGCTTCCATTTCAATGGCATGTTCTTCATCCGTGATTTCATCTGCTGCGGTCTTGCGGTTTGCATAGCCAGAGAACATGCAGGCCGGATCGGTATATTCATGATTCACACACAGCAAGCCATGTCCACAGACCGGCGCATTATCGAGCGGGAAGTAAGCGATAAAATCGTTGTTAAAGCCAAATTGCTGGGCCTGAATCTCTGGCTTTGTGTCTTTTGGTGTGAATTTTTGTGCATCTGGCAGCACTTTATCGCCCCAACGCATCAAAATTTGTGCTTTATACCCGTCTGTGAGGTGGTGTTTGGTATCTAAACCAGCTTTTACCTCTGCGAAAGTAAGAGATGAGGTGCCATTTAGCATTTCTTGCGCGGGTTTGGCGCGCATTCTAGCGAATGCCGGGGTGGTGACTAGCGCCGCGCCAACGGCTCCTGCGCGCAGCAGGTTACGGCGCGAATAGCGTGCGTTCAAAATATCAGAAAAATCCTTAGCCATCCCATTCATATGGGTTGGTTTAGCATAGAATTCTAGTGTATTCCAATGGGAAAACGCGTTTGGTAATTATCGCGTTGGATCTACGCCTCTGCGCTCCAATTCAGCTTCAAACGCCTGATGTACAGCCTTAACAAATTCGCCAGGCTTTCCAGCGAACTCCGGGTCTATAGTGATATCAAGATTGCTGCCAATTGCTTTTGCTATATTCGCTGGATCAATGTCTTTATAGCCATTGGCCCTAGCTTTATCCAAGATTCTGTCAAATTGTTCGAGTCTGCCCGTACGAAAGATGGCCACTTTGCCAGAATCATTGGTAGTGGCTCGCATGGTATTGATCAGCTCAAACATGGTATTAATGCCATCGCTGTTTGGGCCTCTAATGCCTGCATGTTCATCAAATTTGACTAGGCCGCCCCTACCCCCTACATATTCTGGGGCGCCTGGGGCATGACTAGATAATGTGTCGGTTGGGTATATGCATGGGTCGTCTACTCGTTTATTCATGTTCCTCTCCTATTGCTGTAGCTTTATGATTTTATTCTACAGGGTGTGGAGAGAGGTGTGTGTGACGATTTGGTGAAACTACGCACAGCGAAAATCAGTCAATCAGCTGATTAACATGAATAAATTGAGATTAAAGGCGAATTATTCGTCTTCGGTTTGCTCTGGCTCGTCGTTTTTGTAGTTCGCGCCACCTGGATTTTCTTCCAGCGCGTAACCAGCAGAACGTACGGTACGGATTAGATCCGGCTGATTACCATCATAATTCAGCGCCTTACGCAGGCGACGAATATGCACATCAACGGTACGTAATTCGACGTAAATATCATGGCCCCAGACCGCATCTAGCAGTTGCTCGCGAGAGAATACACGCCCCGGATGCTCCATCATATGCTTGAGCAAGCCAAACTCGGTTGGGCTTAAATGCACATCGGTGCCATCGCGCGATACTTTGTGTGCCGTGACATCGATATTGATACCAGAGAATTCCAACACTTTCTCGGAAAGTGATGGGCGGATACGGCGGAATACCGCGTTAATACGCGATACCAGCTCTGATGGGCTGAATGGCTTGACCATGTAATCATCGGCACCATTATCAAGGCCGCGAATACGGTCACCCTCTTCGCCACGCGCAGAGAGCATGATGATCGGAATGTTTTTGGTTGCCTGATCCCAACGCAGCTGCTTACAGACCTCAATACCGGTCATGCCCGGTAGCATCCAGTCCAGCACGATAATGTCAGGATGTTGTTCGCGCACGATATTGACAGCGTCTTCACCATCACCGGTCGCAATGACTTTAAAACCCTCACGTTCGAGGTTGTAGCGTAACATGGTTACAATCGCGACTTCGTCTTCGACGATCAGAACCGTTGTTTCTTGATTGGTACGAGGAGCGTTCATTTTCCCACCTGTTTGTTACTGTTTGCGATATTTTCGTGCGAAAGAGCTTGTTCGTCAACGCTTTTCCTTGATAAACACCGTATCGTTAACAATTTACGTTTTGAGTGTGGATATTGTATGAAACCGCTTCGTTCTGGACAACGATTTTTCCTTGATATGCTGCCTTTGGGTGCATTCTTTATCGGCTATCAGCTGGGTGATCTGATGCTGGCAACGGCGCTGATTATGGTCGCAACGGTGATCAGCCTTGGCGTCACTTACGCTGTGGAGCGCCGTATTGCCACGTCTCCGCTCGTTTCCGGTATTTTGGTTGGGGTGTTTGGCGGGCTGACGCTGGCGCTGAATGATGAGTTGTTCATCAAGATGAAACCCACCATTATTAACTGCTTATTTGCTTCTGTGTTGCTTGGTGGCGTCTATATTTTCAAAAAAGGGCTGCTCAAGAAGCTATTAGAGGTCGCGTTCACCATTTCAGACGCAGGCTGGCTGAAGCTGTCCGCACGCTGGGGGTTCTTCTTTTTGTTCTTGGCTATACTCAACGAGGTGATCTGGCGGAATTTCTCCACCGATTTTTGGGTAAATTTCAAAGTATTCGGCATGATGAGTTGCACGATCATCTTCTCTATCGCCCAGCTTCCGTTAATTAAAAAATATGCGGTTAACGTGAGTGACAACGCTAGTTAGCGCTTTACTTAGAATCCGCTTCTGCTAATTTTCGTCGGCCTTAAACAATACAATAATGGAATTTTTCTATGACAGTTACTCATACCTCTACCCGCTCTGAGCTGGGATTGAGCGCAACCGCTCCTTCGAGCGTGAGCACCTATACCACCACGCAAGTGCTTAGTGGTTTTGAACTTCCACTTACCGTAACCGATGGTACCGATGGCAATGACAGCTTCACCGCTGGTTCAAATGCGACCTACGCATTTGGTTTTGGTGGTGATGACACCATCTCTAACGCAGGCAGCGCAGCGGTGCTACTGGGTGGTTCTGGTGCTGACACTTTCGTGATCGAGAACAAGACGAACATCGTTGGCGATGGTTCTATTCTTGATTTTGAGGCTGGTACTGACAAGATTAACCTATCGGCATTCGGTATTGGTTTTGCTGATTTGAGCATCACCAACAACACTGAAGGTTCTCCGGGTTCTTACGCGAGCATCCAAAACGAAGCAGCGGGTCTGAACCTGAACGTTTCTGCGCTGAGTGGCCTAGATAGCCTAACCGAGAGTGATTTCATCTTCAGTGGTGACACCACCACAGGTGGCAGCGGTGATGACAGCTCTACCACGGTTGATGAAGAAACCCTGACCGATATCTTTGGCAATCTGATTCCAGATTCCACCATTTTGGGTACCGGTGTTGGTGAATCTCTTACCGGTTCTTCTGGTTCAGATGTTATTTATGGCGGCCTGTCTGTTGCCGATCCTGATGATGGTGATGACACCATTACTGGCGGCGCAGGTAATGACTATATTCTGGGTAATGGCGGTAACGACATTATCGATGGTGGCGCAGGTAACGATACCCTGCATGGCGGTGCTGGCGATGACACCTATGTGTTTGGTGAAAACAGCGGCGTAGATACCGTGTTATTCTTTGAAGGTGCTGGCGCATCTGGTGGCGATGTGATTCAGATTGCATCTGATACCGGTATCACGTCAACCTCTGCAGCTGTGTCTGCGGTTAGCTATTCTGATGGCAACGCGGTGCTGGATCTTGGTTCTGGCAACACTGCAACCTTCATGAATGTAACCGCTAATAGCCTGATGGCGGATGATTTCTCCATCGTATAAGCATCAATGAAATGCGAGAAAGAGGGGCTTTTAGCCCCTCTTTTTTTATGTCGATTTTATGGTAATTACCCCACTCACCCTTGCGTTTGGCGCGTGTGGGCACTATAATATCTTCGTTGCTTTGCAACTATGGCAATAAATGACCTAATGGAATAAGCGGATTGGACCCGGGGGCGGAGCCCGGCGCCTCCACCAAATTATTCGGTTTTTTGCTCCCGCTACGCACTACTGTGCTTCGCGATGAGCCTAAGCGCTTCGCGCACTTAAGGCTCGGCCTACTGGCCTCGGTTCATTCCCCGGAGCGCAGCAGGCGCGACTCAGCCCTGAGCCCGCTTCATTGCGGAGGTCAGGAGACCGTAGCAGGAAGCAAACGAAGATAATTTCGTGGGGGCGAATTAGGATCGACAAACGTAGTAAAGATTTTGTTTTTGCCCGACATGATACCATCGTAAATGGGTCACTTTTTATAGATGCAAACGATAATTTTGCACTCGTTGCTGCTAACGACAACACCGTCGTAGCAGCTCAAAAAGCTGCCTAATTGGCGCTTTCTGAGTTCTAGTAGTAAACGCGGCCTGGGAGGGGCCGGGCAACAGAACCCTCCCGCCCTTGCATTCTTACTGGTTATAACCCGCTCAAACCCCTTGCACCGCTTGCAAAAGCCACTATATACTGGACTTATGGATGACCAAATGAACTTTGACTATATTGATTACCCATCGCTGATTGATCAGGCGATGCGATCTGTTGTGCGCACCGCTATTGAGCAGGTTATGCAAACGGGCTTGCCGGGTGATCACCATTTCTTCGTATCGTTTCAAACCGACTATCCGGGCGTAAGCGTATCGGATGCGCTGAAAGACCGTTATCCTGATGAAATGACGATTGTCATTCAGCATCAATTCTGGGATTTGAACGTGACGGATGAATGGTTCACGGTCACACTCAGCTTCAATGGCACACCAGAAACCTTGGTGATTCCGTTTGATGCGCTAACCGCTTTCGCGGATCCAAGCATCAAGTTTGGTCTACAGTTCCATCGCGGTGAGTGGGAAGAAGAAGAAAGCGAAGATGTGCATTGCCCAGCGACGGGTCGCACGGGTCGCGAAATGCCGCCAGAGGCATCTTTCGATGAAGAAGCGCCATCAGAAGCTCATCCTGCTGCAAACGACTCCAAGGTCGTCTCCATCGAAGCGTTCCGTAAGAAGTAATTTCCATGTCTGATTGGATGGATGCCGCATTGGAGCAAGCGCGTCTTGCTGCAAACGCCGCTGAAGTGCCTGTAGGCGCAGTCATTGTCAAAGACAATCAGATTATCGCCGCCGCCCACAATCTCGTTGAGCACGATCATGATGTCTCGGCTCATGCAGAGATACTAGCCATTCGCGCCGCCTCGAAAGTGCTGGCTAGCCCACGCCTGATCGATTGCGATCTGTATGTGACGCTCGAGCCTTGCCCGATGTGCGCACAGGCGATTAGCTTTGCCCGCATCCGTCGTTTGTATTTTGGTGCATACGACCCCAAAGGCGGCGGGGTAGAGCATGGGCCGCGTATTTTCCAGCAATCAAGCTGTCATCATGCACCCGAAGTGATTGGTGGCTTGCAGGAACAGCCTTGTGGTGAATTGCTAAAATCATTCTTTGAAGCACGCCGTTAATTAGCGCGTTAACCCTATTTCCATCTTTTCCTGTTAGGCTAGAGCATGAAGGAGTTCGCTATGCTTGGCGCTTTGATCATGTTCCCATTCAAATTACTCGGCTTCGTCTGGAGCCTGAGCATGTATATTTTGAAGTTTGCCATCGGACTCGCCACCTTTTTAATCTCCAACATTTTACTCCTGATCGGTGCGATCGTCGTGCTGTACGTATTTATGCAATTATAGCACGCTCTATCATTGACATAGCGGGCCGTTGCGTGCTCTAGTCGGGCCGAATTAATCCTTACTGCGAGCAAATTATGTCGACTCAATATGTCTATGTTATGAAAGGGCTTTCTAAGTCCTACGGTACCAGGCAAGTTCTCAAAGATATCTGGCTGTCATTTCTGCCCGGCGCGAAAATCGGCATTGTCGGCCATAATGGCGCGGGTAAATCGACGCTTCTGAAGATTATGGCGGGTGTTGATACCGAATTTAACGGCGAAGCATGGCCTGCAGAGGGCATTAAGGTCGGTTATCTGGAGCAAGAGCCGCAATTAGACAATAATAAGAACGTTTTTGACAATGTTATGGATGGTTTGCGCGAGAAAAAGGCGATTCTGGATGAATTTAACGCCATTTCCATGCAATTAGCCGAAGTAACAGACGATGATGAGATGATGAAGCTGATTGAAGCGCAAGGTGAGCTTCAGGAGAAAATTGACGCGGCCGATGCGTGGAACTTAGATACAGACGTTGAAATGGCGATGGAAGCACTGCGTTGCCCGCCGGGTGATGCATCCGTTGAGAAACTCTCAGGTGGTGAAAAGCGCCGTGTTGCGCTCGCTCGCCTATTGCTTGAAAAGCCGGACATGCTACTGCTTGATGAGCCAACCAACCATTTGGATGCCGAATCGGTGGCATGGTTAGAGCGTTTCTTGCGCGAATATGCGGGCACCGTCGTGATGATCACGCACGATCGCTACTTCCTCGATAACATCACCGGCTGGACGCTAGAGCTGGATCGTGGTGAAGGTCGCCCTTATGAGGGCAATTATTCTGGCTGGCTGGAGCAAAAGCAAACTCAGCTTAAGCAAGAAGAGAAAGAAGAGTCTGCGCGTCAGAAGCAGATTACTGAAGAGCTGGATTGGGTGCGTTCATCGCCTAAGGCGCGTCAATCGAAGAGCAAGGCGCGTATTAAGGCGTTTGATGAGTTGGTCAAACAATCTCAAGAGCAGCGCGCTGGTACGGCTCATATCATGATCCCGACCTCTGAGCGTTTGGGCGATAAGGTGATTGAGGTAGAAAACGTCAATAAAGCTTACGGCGATAAGCTGTTAATTGAAGATTTAAGCTTCCGTCTGCCTCCGGGCGGCATTGTCGGCATTATTGGGCCGAACGGCGCGGGTAAGACCACGCTGTTTCGCATGCTGACCGGTCAAGAGCAGCCTGATTCAGGCTCAGTTGCCATTGGTGACACGGTGCAGCTTGGCTATATTGATCAGTCACGCGACACGCTGGGCGATGATAAGACCGTGTGGGAAGAGATTTCTGACGGGCTGGATGTGATTCAGCTTGGCAAACAAGAGATTAAATCACGCGCCTATTGTAGCTGGTTTAATTTTAAAGGGGCCGATCAGCAGAAAAAGGTTGGCGTGTTATCAGGTGGTGAGCGTAACCGCGTGCATTTGGCAAAAATGCTCAAATCAGGCGCGAATTTACTGCTACTCGATGAGCCAACCAATGATCTGGATGTTGAAACCTTACGTGCGCTCGAAGAAGCACTGCTGAATTTTGCAGGCTGCGCCGTGGTTATCAGCCACGATCGCTGGTTCTTGGATCGTATTGCCACGCATATTCTTGCCTATGAGGGCGATTCCCATGTGGAATGGTTTGAAGGTAATTACCAAGAATATGAAGAGGACCGCAAACGTCGCCTTGGTGATGAAGCGCTGAACCCAACACGTATTAAGTACAAGCCGATCAGCCGAGCGGCTTAAGAAACAATCAGATAAATGGGAAGAAGCGGCGTTAGGCCGCTTTTTTCTTGAGCGCGCTAATAAGGAAGTCGATGCCCTTATTGCTGATCACTGCGCTGAATTCTGAGCGCTGTGTGGTGATCATGCTCACACCCTCAACGATAATATCGAAGATTTTGTAGCCGCCTGCGCTTTCGCGGATTTTATAATCCATCAGCACGTTTGGCTCACCTGTATTGATCAGCTCCATCGTTAAGATGTATTCGCCGTTACCATCTTCACGGCTTTTGACGATCTTATAGGTCTGGCCGGTATATTCAGTCAGGCGCATGGTGTAGTTTTTCAGCAGAAACTTCTTGTAGTTTGCGACATACGCATCACGTTGGTCTTCGTTGATGTTGCGCCAGTGTTTACCCAAAACAAAACGCGCCACCCAGTCGATATCGACTGATTTTTCAAACAAAGCTTCAAGCTGGGTTTGCTTATCGGTCGTGCTATTACCATCTTTAGATACGATTGCGATCGCATCAGATGCCAGCTTATCGGCAAATTGTTCGACTTGCTGTGTGCCTGCTATTGCAGCCACAGACAACATAACGGTGGTTAACCCTACAATGAGTGATTTCATCATTTTTGAATTCCTGCTTACCGGTTATACGTGGCTTGTTAGCCTAATCATTCGCATTATGCGTGTTTAATATCATAGCGCGGCGACGTTGCAAGTACGCACTACGAATGGACGCATACGGATCGAATGATGTTGCGTAGATATCATCGGTAAGATCCAGAATGTCTTCACGGTCAGAAACGGCTTCAATGCCACCCCAGATCACGCTGCCGGTCGTCTCAAAGATGTAGGTGAATGGGTTCATCGCCACATCAACCACACGGCCGAAGGTATCACGTACCGTGCTTGGGCCAAGCAATGGCAGCACGACATAGTCGCTTTGGGTGTCATTTGCCCAGACAGCCAAGGTCTGACCAAAATCTTCCTGACGGTATTTCAGCGGCGAATTCTCACCTGCGAAGTCATAAATACCACCGAAACCAAGCGTGGTGTTCAAAATGAAGCGCCAGAATGAGGTAAAGGCTTGCTGCGTATCAAACTGCAGTAGCGCATTGATGAAGTTCACTGGCTCGTTTAGGTTGCGAAGCACGTTACGCACGGCTTTGCGACCATAAGACGGGATAATCGCGCGATAGCCACGTGCAATTGGCTGCGCTAGCGATACGTCTAAAATTTCATTGATTTCAAAGACCTCACGGTTTGCGGGTTCGTAAGGATCTTTGATCGAATTGCTTGCCTGGGTCGTGGTGCATGCCGCGAACAGCTGCGCTACTACCAGCAAAATTACCGTTTTCTTCAACATCTTCTGCCCTCAAAATGGTCACGTCTACGCGTGATGTAAAACCCATCCTAACGTGGAAATCGTTAAGATAGAATGAATCGCTTGACATAATAGTGAGGAAAATCGTTTTGTCGGTATGAATTTTGCGTTACATGATCGTTTTTAAGAACCAATGTGAGAGAGAGTGTTGCGCGATCGCAACAGCAACGAGGCCAAGATGAGCAAACCAACGGACTGGATTAACCAATATCAAACCGAATTGCTGGCGAAACCGCCAAGCTTCTCATTTGAGTTCTTCCCACCACACTCTGAGGCTTTAGGTGTGTCTTTGTGGCAAAGCTTGTTGGCATTGGCGCCCTTTCAGCCCGAATTTGTGTCGGTTACCTATGGTGCGGGCGGCTCAACACGTGAACGCACGCATGGGTTGGTGAAAAAAATTCGTGAAGAGACAAACCTTGAGCCAGCGGCGCATTTGACCTGCGTGGGCTCAAGCAAAGACGAAATCCGTAAAATTGCTGAAGATTACTGGAATGCGGGGATTAAGCATATTGTTGCACTGCGTGGTGACCCGCCAAAAGGTGTCGATCAATACGAGCCTCATCCAGATGGCTATGCCTATGCTGATTCTTTGGTCGCCGGGTTAAAGGATGTCGCAGATTTTGAGATTTCTGTTGCCGCTTACCCCGAAGCGCACCCCGAAGCGGAGTCTTTGAATGCGGATATTGAGCATTTAAAACGTAAGGTTGATGCGGGCGCAACCCGCGCGATTACGCAGTATTTCTTTAATCTAGATCATTATTTACGTTTCATGGATAAGGTCGATGCGGCGGGCATTACCATTCCGATCACGCCGGGCATTCTGGCAATCGGTAATTATAAGCAGATGGTGCGTTTTAGCGGCATGTGCGGTGCCAGCGTGCCGGATTGGGTGCATGACATGTTTGCCGATTTAGAATATCACCCAGAAATACACAAAATGATGGCTGTTGCTTTGGCGGCAGAGCAAGCCAAGCTGCTCGTGCAAGCCGGAGCGGAACATTTGCATTTCTACACGCTCAATCGTGCGGATTTAGTCATTCCGATCTGTCGTTTGCTTGGGGCCAAGCCAAAGTCTTAAGATCATGTCTATTGAGTCATATGTTCCAGATATTATGATGCTTTCTTCTTATGTTGGAGGGGTGGCCTTCGCATTGAGCGGATTTTTAATTGGCGTGCGTCATCAACTTGATGTGATGGGCATATTTATCGTTTCCATGCTAACGGCCAATGGTGGCGGCGCAGTGCGTGATGTGTTGATTGGCCGCACACCAACCGTACTCACCGATATGTCTGGTTTTTTGCTGGTAGTCTGCGTGATTTTCGTGGCGTGGGTGTTTAAGCTTCACAAGAAGGATTCTCTGGAAGATAGCCGCTGGTTTGTCACTTCCGACGCGATTGGGCTGGCCGCTTTCAGCCTGACTGGCGCCGTGGTCGGTATTGGCGCAGGTTTGAGCATTTTTGGCGTGATGGTGCTATCATTCGTAACTGCAAGTGGTGGTGGTATCATCCGCGACTTGATGGTGAATCGCGTACCCAGCATTTTAAGTAGCGATTTTTATGGCACCATTGCCATTATCATCGCGCTAGCCACTTATGTGTTAGAGATCACAGGTAATCGCACGGATTTAAGCATGGCAGCACTACTTGTCGGGGCGCTTAGCTTGCGTTTAGTTGCTCAATGTAAAGGCTGGCAATTACCAAGAATCAAGATTTAGTCGACGCGCTCTACACGCACGATAATGCGGCGATTCAGCTCACGGTTACGCGGAATTCCGTTACCATTCGCATCCTTATTCGGCACTTTTGGACGTGTCTCTGCATAACCTGCAGCGCGCATAATCTCTGGTGTAATGCCGTAAGCAATAAAGAAGCGCACAATATTGGCAGCGCGTGCGGCTGAAAGCTCCCAGTTAGATGGGAATTTATTCGATTTAATCGGCACGTCATCGGTGTGACCATCGACCTGAATTTCATAGGCATCGAAATCGAAATCAGCCAAGACTTGAGCAACCTGCTTTAGAATCGGAATCGCCTCGCGGCTGAATTTGGCCGAACCACCATGATAAAAAGCACCGCTTGATAGCTCGAGTGTCACCCCTTTATCGGTTTGTTCTACCGACATGGTTTCTTCGAGTGTTGATGACTCGATGAGGATTTCCATTTCCTCTGCCAGCATGTCATGTGGCTCAAGATTTTCTTCCGATTCAAATCCCGCTGCCTGCATGGATTCTGCGAGTTTTTTAAATGCATCGGGATCAGGCTTAGAGACAGAGAACATTAAAATGAAGAAGCAGAGAATAAGCGTGACGGCATCCGCGTAGGTAATCAACCATTCGTCCGGATTAAAATCATCCTCTTTTTTTCTGTTAATCTTCTTACCGCTGCTCATCTAGCCTCGAATCTGCTTATCGATATTAAAGTGAATCGCAGGGTCTAGGAAACTGTTGAGACGATCCTGCATATAGCGCGGACCTTTCTTCTCAGAAAGCATGATCAGCCCTTCAATCACTAGATAGTTACGGAAGCGCTCAATCTCTTCTTTTTGCTTCAGCTGGGTTGCGGCGGGCAAGAACATCAGGCGCGCAAACACTACCCCGTATAGTGTGGTAATCAACGCAAGCGCCATACCGTTACCGACCACTGCCATCATATCGTCGCCAGCATTACCCATACCTTGCAGTACGGCCACCAGACCTACGAGCGTTCCGATCATCCCGAAAGCGGGAGAGGTCGCACCCATAATCTGCAAAATATTTACCGGAACCGTATTACGCTCATATTCTGACTCGACCGCGGTTTCCATCATGGCGCGCAAATCTTCAGGGCGGTGACCTGCTGCCACACATTCCATACAGTAGCGCACGACCGGATCGGCGTTTACGGATTTGATTTCGTTTTCTAATGAAGGCAGGCCCTTTTGCTGCACCAGATACGCCCATTTAATCAGGCGCATGATTTCTTCATTTAAGCCTTCACGCGTGGATTTTGGCTTTTTCAACATCCACCAAATGGCTTTGAAGCCGATAAAGACATAACGGTGCTGGAAGCTCATGAATGAGGTTGCAACCGTACCACCTAGTACCATCGCAAAACTCGACATACTTAAGAATAGCGCGGCATTCTCGGTACTCATCAGTACCGCGAAAAGGAATAGACCCACACCGGCGATAACCCCAAACAGGGCAGTTAATGACATATCTGTCCTCCCAAATAGCTTACCTACAGCCCTCTCATGGAGCCTTTGCTATGCTATCATCATAGTATACAAATTACTAAAATAACGTAAAAACGCAAGAAGTAGGATTAAGACTTTCATGCCCCGCACACGCCCAGTTATTGGTTTTACGCTCGATCACGAGACCAAAGAGGCCTATTCGAAATTGCCTTGGTATGCGATTCGCGAGAATTATTTTACCGCCGTCAGCCGTTTGGGTGCATTGCCGTTGGGCTTGCCGTACGAACTCGATATGGTCGATGATTATTTGAATGAAATCAATGCCTTACTTGTCATTGGCGGTGACTTCGATATACCACCACATCTGTATGGCGATGACGAAGTGCATGACACCGTCACCACCAAAAATACCCGCACGCAGTTTGAGTGGGCAATGAGCGAAGGGGCAATCAAACGTGACATTCCGGTGCTGGGAATTTGCGGAGGGCAGCAATTATTGAATGTGGTTTTGGGTGGCACATTGATACAACACATTCCTGATGCGATTGAGAATTGTCTGGAGCATGAACAGCCCAATCCGCGCAATGAGGTAGGCCACAGCATTAGTGTTAAGCCAGACACACTGTTGCATCGTATCACCGGTAAGGATGAATTCGGCGTGAATAGTGCCCATCATCAAGCGGCGCGTGCTGCGGGCAAGGATTGTATCGTCAGCGCTCACGCACCAGATGGCGTGATTGAGGCGATTGAATATCCGAACCATCCCTTCTGTTTAGGCGTGCAGTGGCACCCTGAATATCGCGTCACGGAGAATGACGATAAGGTGATGCAAGCCTTTGTCGATGCAGCAGCGGCGCATCTGGCAGCCAACCCATGAGTGAAACAGCATGAGCGAGTTTGAAGGTGAACGCATTTCCAAGCGCATTGCACGTGCGGGTATCTGCTCGCGTCGCGAGGCGGAGCGTTTGATCGGGCGCGGCAAGGTCAAGTTGAATGGCGAGCGCATTAAAACCCCTGCCGTCAATGTGACAGACGAAGATGAGATTGAGGTA
This sequence comes from Rickettsiales bacterium, assembly GCA_022763105.1. Lineage (GTDB taxonomy): Bacteria > Pseudomonadota > Alphaproteobacteria > Rickettsiales > UBA3002 > JALEGK01. Next base: position 33,095 of record JALEGK010000007.1, read on the forward strand.
AATGGCCGACCGTTGGAAGGCAAAGCACCGGTTAAATTATGGATGTATCATAAGCCCGCTGGTTTGGTGACCACCCATTCTGATCCGGAAGGCCGCCCGACAGTGTTTGAGCATTTACCCGAAGATTTGCCGCCGCACATTATCTCGGTCGGACGGCTGGATTTGAACAGTGAAGGCTTGTTGCTGCTGACCAATGATGGTGAATTATCGCGTCATATGGAACACCCTGAGACCGGTTGGTTGCGCCGCTATAAGGTGCGCATGCACGGTTTTCCTGATGCGACCTATCTGCGCAAACTGAAAAAAGGTATCACCATTGATGATGCTACCTATCGCGGCATTCAGGTGCAGCAGATTGAAAAACAAGGTGAGGGCAAGAATATTTGGGCGGAAGTAACGCTAAGCGAAGGCAAGAACCGCGAGATCAGACGCGTGTTTGAGCATGTCGGCTGTCCGGTTAGTCGCTTAATACGTGTCAGCTATGGCCCGTTTCAGTTGGGCAGCTTAGCGGAAGGTCAAGTCAAAGAAGTCCCCAGAAAAGTATTGAAAAATTCACTCGGCAAACGCTTTACGGTATGAATACCCCCAAGCATTGCTAAGCGTGTGAGGGTCTATGCGCATTATTGCTGGGAAGCATAAAGGTAGGCGGATTGAAGCGCCGAAAGGCAAAGAAGTTCGCCCGACGACAGAGAAATGTCGCGAAGCTCTATTCAATTTATTCATGCATGGCGGGTTTGACCCCTCCCCCGTGATCGATCAACCCGTGCTTGATGTGTGTTGCGGTACCGGCGCGCTTGGGCTAGAGGCGTTATCGCGCGGGGCACAGCATGTCACCTTTGTTGATAGCAACCGCATCTCGATAGAATATGCGACCCATAATGCCGAGAATATGCATGAGAAGCCGAATTGTCGCTTTCTATGCGTGCCGTTTCAACAGCTCCCTAAAGCCGACGCACCTGTCGGGCTGGTAATGATGGATGCGCCATACCGCTCTGGCCTGATCAAGCCTGCATTCAAGCATATGCGTGCGCAAGGCTGGCTAAAGGGAGGCACCATTTTGGCATTCGAGCAAGACCATAAGGAAGAGTTCCCAGAGCTGGCCGATACCGAGATCATCAAGCAACGCAAATATGGCAAAACGGTGATTACGATTTTAGAATTCTTGGCCGACGCTTAGATACCGCGACCTTGGCCCTGCCCCTGAGACAGTGCATTCTCAACAAAGCGGCCCGCAATGTTTAGCCCTTGAGCAGCTAGTTTTTTCACTGTGTCTTTACTGTTCTCATAAATCGCGAGTTGCGAGGTTTTGTAGCTCATATGCGCTTTATCGGCGTTGGTTTTTTCCTCGTCCAATTGCGCTTGGAAATTCTCTAGCTGATCAAGAATCTGGTCTTTCGCGGCAATATCAATTTTCTGATTCGAGACCATCGCTTGCAGTTTTTCGCGCAATACATCCTGTTCGATCTGATCAAGCTCGGCTAGCGCCTGTTGCGGCGTAATGTCACCGGCTGCCAGCTTATTGAGCACTTGCTCGATCATGCCGATATCTTCGACTGTCGCATCGACCTCGTCGCACCGCGCCTGAAAGTTCATATCGGCGATTTCTGCAAAGATCGCCGCGAAAAAGACCGTGTAATCTTTATATAGCCGACCCAATTCCTGCCGTGTGCCACGGTCTGGCGAGCTGCGACGACCACGCGCAGCATCTTGCATGGAGACCACTTCATCACCTGCCGACATTTCGGTGTTGCGCGTCATCTTGCCAACCGGCTTGGCCTGAATCTGGCGCAATTGCGATAGATCATAGGCCAAATGCTCAATCGAGAGGCGGCTACCCTTTGCATATAAATTATCAGAGCCAGAGGTCAGCGCACGGATCGCATCATGGAAATATTCAATGCGCGCACGCATATCGCCTTCTTTGAAACGAATGCCCCACTCCTCTTCGATGGCCAGAATTTCCGCGTAGTAATTCTGCATAATCGGGATGAGGGCTTGTTTAGCTTCGGCGCTCAATCGGGTGTACTCCTGCGGGTTAGTCGGCTATAGCATAGCATTATGAATGAACAACGCTCAAGCACTAGCACCAATTCGCGCCTTGCGCTTTATTTTCATTGGCCCTTTTGCAAATCCAAGTGCCCCTATTGTGACTTTAATTCCCATGTGCGCGATCAGATTGATGTGAGCGCATGGAAGAAGGCCTTGCTGGCGGAGCTGGATTACATGGTCGCATGGATGCCCGATGCGACCCCCAGCAGCGTCTTTTTTGGTGGTGGCACGCCAAGCCTGATGCCACCCGATATTGCCGGTGCATTGATTGATCGCGTGCAGGAAAGATGGAACTGCGCCAATGATATCGAGATTACATTAGAGGCCAACCCGACCTCGGTAGAAATCGACACCTTCGCCGATTTTAAAGCCGCAGGCATTAACCGTGTCTCGCTGGGTGTGCAGTCTTTCTTGCCTGAAGCGTTGGCTTTTTTGGGTAGAGAACATTCGGTTGATGAAGCCAAGCGTGCGATAGAATCGGCAGCTAAACATTTTCATCGTTATAGCTTTGATTTAATCTATGCGCGCCCCGACCAAACCGTTGAGGCATGGGAGCATGAGCTGCGTGATGCGCTGGCTTTCGCCGATGCGCATCTATCGCTTTATCAGCTAACCATTGAGCAGCAGACCGCTTTTTATCATGCCTACTACAATCAAAAGGCATTTGAGCTGCCCGATGAATCACTTGCCAGCGATTTATTCTTAGCGACGCAATCGCTGATGGAGTCTGCTGGCTTGCCTGCTTATGAGGTCTCAAACCATGCAAGGCTTGGCGAAGAGAGCCGCCATAATCTGTCTTACTGGCGCGGCGATGCGTATTTAGGGATTGGCCCCGGCGCGCATGGGCGCCCAATCATTGACGGGGTATGGCATGGCAGTGCGTGCCTTAAAAGCCCGGAGCGTTGGCTAGAGAACACGCTGAAGAATCAGCATGGCATTGAAATATTAGAGCCGATCGATGGCACAGCCCGCGCGCAGGAATATCTGATGATGGGGTTGCGCTTGGCTGAGGGCATTGATGTCACCCGTTTTGATTTAGACGCCCAGATCAACACACAAAACTGCGAGCGTTATGTGGATGAAGGGCTGCTTGAACAAGAAGGCAACATGCTGCGCGCCACCCATGCCGGTTGGCTGGTGCTGAATCAGTTAATCGCTGATTTGCTGGACGATTAGCGCGCCAAAAAATTGACGGGTGCCGGATCAATCACGGTAAAGCCGTTATTTTCCACCTTCATGACCGCAAGCCCACGCTCTACCAAGCCATCTTTTCTGAAGCGGAAGATGCCATTAGCCGGGCCGCTATAGCCATTCGGGTTGGTAATGACGCTGCGGTTAAAGCCGGTGCCGGTAGTCGCAAGCGTTGCTGCCAGCGCGACGGCATCGTAAGCCAAGCTTGCAATGCGGGGGGGCTTGTAGCCGTAGCTGGTGATAAAGCGATCTTCGAATGCCGAATACATATCTGGCGGTGATGAGGCAAACCACGCACCGCTTAGATCATGCAGGCGCGCTAAGTCGCGATCATCCCACAGGCCGGTACCAATAAACTGCACGTTCTTGGTAGTGATGCCAGCATTCATGAGTTGGTTTAGCAATACGCCAAGCGGCTCGCCCCCTTCGGGTAAGAACAGCGCTTCAAAATTCAGGCGGCCATTGGCTTTGCCTTCCATCTCCAGCTTTTTCACGTCTTCGCTGAGCGCCACACCGGTAGGGGTGTAGTACACAATAGGCGTTGCTTCGCGGCCCACTAGCTTTGCTTCGTTACGCATGGCGGTCACTACACGTCGGCCATAGGCATTGTTTGGTGCCATGACAGCAATACGGTTCACCTCGGTAGTAAAGGTATGGCCTGCGATACGCTTAGTCTGCTCGTCCGGGCTAAAGCCCATGACATAGACGCCGTCAGATGCCACGCCTGGATTGTTCGAGAATGACATAATCGAGATTTTGCCCGTCGCAGCTAGCGGTTTAATCGCTTCCACCGAGTGGCTATAAAGCGGGCCAATCAGCAATTGCGCGCCCTCATTCACGGCTTCTGCCGCGGCTTGTTTCGCGCCTTCAGACGTACCGCCAGTGTCTTTCATGACCAGATCGACCTGAATGGAGGAAGCGGCACCTGAAAGCGACGCGTATTTATCAAAGAGTGCAAGCACGCCTGCGTCGCGCAGCGCCTTACCAATGGATGCAGAGCGGCCAGTTAGCGGCACCAGCAAACCCACCTTGATATTTTTGGTTGGAAAGTCGCTTAAATCTGCTTTTTCTTGGGTGACGGCATCTTGCGCAGGATCAGGCACGCCGGGTCCAACTTTTGGCACAGGCAGCGGTGTTGCTTGTTCTTTTCGGGTCTTGCTAGAGCTTAACAGCTCGTCAAAATCATGGGGTAATGGCTCACAGGCGCTCACTGCCAATGTGGCGATGATCAGCCAGGCCAAGTGTTTTCTGATTGCTTGCGACATGCATTCCTCCCTGATAAGGACATGTTATGGCATCAAACCTTACCGATTCACAAGACAAAATCACGACATCCACAGGCGGTGTTTTGTATATCGTCGCGACACCCATTGGGAATTTGGGCGACATGACCTATCGCGCCGTGCAGACCTTGAGCCAGGTCGATGTGATTGCCTGCGAGGATACGCGCACCTCTGCGGTGTTATTGTCGCATTATGAGATAGATACGCCGACCATTAGTTATCATGACCATAATGGCGCAAAGCAACGCCCGCTCATTTTAGAACGATTGGGCCGAGGCGAATCGGTCGCGCTTATCTCTGATGCGGGCACGCCACTTATTTCTGATCCGGGCTACAAGCTGGTACATGAAGCCCGCGCTTTAGGCTTTCAGGTGACACCAATTCCTGGCGCATCATCGGTGCTGAGCGCTTTGTGTGCGGCGGGATTACCAAGCGATCAATTCACGTTTTGCGGATTTTTGCCGAACAAAACACAGGCACGCCAAAAAGCGCTGCAAGCTTTAGAAGATTACGCAGGCACGCTGGTATTTTTAGAATCACCTAAGCGCTTGAGCGATATGTTGGCAGATGCCCATGCCGTGCTTGGTGCGCGAGAGGCGGTCATTGCACGCGAGATCACGAAACGATTTGAAGAGTTCCACAGTGGCACGCTTGCAGAGCTGGTTGAGCATTATGCTCACGCTGCCACACCCAAAGGTGAGATTGTTGTGCTGATTGGCCCTGCGGCCGCGCAAGCTTATGATGAGGAAGCCATTGATGCGCTGTTGAAGGCCGCGCTTTCAGAGCTGCCGACCAAACAAGCCGCAGCGCACGTGGCAGAGCAAACGGGGCAAAGCAAATCTGATCTCTATCAACGTGCTTTGGCATTGAAGGACAGCCAATGAGCGCCTTGGCGAAAAAACAACGCGCTTACGGCTTTGGTGATTGGGCGGAAAAGCTGTGCTGTGTGCGGCTGATGATTGATGGCTTTGCGATTATCAATCGCCGCTATAAATGCCGATATGGTGAAATTGATATTGTCGCGCGGAAGGATTCGCAGCTGGTTTTCGTAGAAGTGAAGGCACGCCAAGGTCACGAAGACGCACTTTATGCGATTCAGCCAAGGCAACAACAACGCATCACCCGCACCGCAATGCATTGGCTAAGCGCTCATGAAACGCTGAGTATGCTTGAGATGCGCTTTGATGTTATGGTAGTAAATAGCTATGGAAAAATTCAACGTATTGAAAATGCATTTGAAGCCGTCAGCTAGACGCCTGATTGCCTGTATCAGCGCGATGGCTTTGCTAAGTGGCTGTCAGACCATTGTGCTGCATGGCGCAAAAGAGACCGCCATGTCGATTGCCGATGATCAGCGAAGTCTGGGCGATAGCATCAATGATTCCACCGTTTATGCCGAAATCAATCACTACTTCCTGCAAACGGACGTGCATGATTTGCTAATGAATGTGAATGTCATGGTACGCAAAGGCCGTGTGCTTCTGATGGGCAAGGTAAATAAAAAGCGCACATCTGAACGCGCCGTTGAGGCTGCTTGGAAAGCGGATGGCGTCAATGAAGTCATCAATGAGATTGAAGTGATCTCGCCAGATGGGCCATTTTCGCGCGCCAGCGATGAATGGATTGAAAAGCAGCTAGAGCTTCGCTTGGCTGTCACTAATGACGTCAATGTCTTCAATTATTCGATCGAAGTGGTGAACCGCACCGTTTACCTTTTGGGCTTGGTGCTTAGCCAAGAAGAACATAATCGCGTTTTAAATGTTGCACGTCACACCAGTGGCGTTAAAAAGGTGGTCAGCCATTTGCGGTTACCATCCCAGTATCGCGAAGTGCCTGTTCGTAACAGCTAGAGATTGTTTTATAGATGAGTGTTAAGGTTGCAATCCAGATGGATGATCCGGCATCGATTAACCCGATGACCGATTCGACCATGGTATTGGCGATGGAAGCGCAAAAGCGCCAATATCAGCTCTATTACTATTTGCCAGAATCATTATCTGCGGGAAGCGGCGCGATTGTTGCGCAGCCTGCTTACCCCATCCAATTTAATCATAGTGGCAGCGCGATTTACGAGGTCGGTGAGCCGCAAACCCTGAATTTAGCGGATATGGATGTGGTACTAATGCGCCAAGATCCACCATTTGATATGTCTTATATCACGACAACCTATCTGCTAGAGCGCCTGAAGGGCACGACGCTCGTGGTCAATGACCCGGAAACCATTCGCAATGCGTCTGAGAAATTATCGATTCTGCAATTCCCGGAATCCATCCCGCCAACACTTGTCACCCGCGATATGTCGCTGATTGATGCGTTTCGTTTTGAGCATAAAGATCTGATCGTGAAGCCATTATATGGCTATGGGGGTCGCTCTGTATTCCGCTTTGAAGCGCATGATTCAAACCTGAATACCTTGCTTGAAGAATGGTTCGCCAATTCACGTGAGCCGGTGATGCTGCAGCCTTATTTGAAAGAAGTGACCAGCCGCGATGTCCGCGTGATTATGATGAATGGCATTGTCAGCGCCGCTGTGGGCCGTATTCCGGCAGC
>JALEGK010000070.1 GCA_022763105.1 Rickettsiales bacterium
TAGGTAAAGAAGATATCATCACCATCGCCACCATCTAGCCAGTTATTGCCATTGCCATTGGTTGGGTCTTGGTCATACGCATCAAACAGAATGTCATTGCCAGCACCACCAATCAGCGTGTCATTACCACCACCGGCACCTGATTCGATGGTGAAATTCGGATTATCTTGATTGTAAATAAACAGCTCATACCAGCCGAAGCTTTCGCCAGCATTCAGCACGTCATCGCCTTCACCACCATCCAGCGAATCATCGCCCTCACCACCAACCAGGCGGTCATTACCCGCACCAGCCAACAGAATGTTCGTGCCCGAATCGCCAGTTTCACCTGCTGCATTACTCATCAGCACATCATCACCTTCAAAGGCTTCAATGGTATCACCACCTAAACCACCGGAAATCGTGTCTGACTCAGTCCAGCCATAAATGGTATCTTCACCATCATCACCATTCAGCAGTGATACACCACTACCACCTTGGATCAGGTCATTACCCGCACCACCAAGAATCGTGTCATCACCATCTGCGCCATACAGCTCATCATCGCCAGAACCACCACGGATGCTGTCATTACCTTCATCGCCACCAATGGTATCATTACCCGCTTCACCACGAAGCGTATCGTCACCCGTCCAGCCAAATATCAAATCGTTACCGGCACCAGCCTTAACACTGTCATTACCTTCATCAGTAAATACGATGTCATGACCATCACCCGCTTCAACAGTATCGTGACCTGCTTCCGTCGCGATGAAATCATCGCCTGCGTCACCCGTTACCGAATCATCTTCCGAACCAGAGAAAATGCTGTCATTACCTTCACCACCCAAAATGGTGTCATTACCTGCACCTGAGTGCAAAAAGTCTGAGCCTGTACCACCCACTAAACGGTCATCTCCGCCGTGACCTTCCAAGCGGTCAGAGTCAGAACCGCCATTGAGCACGTCATTACCTTCACCGCCCCAAAGCGTATCATTACCACCTTCACCAAACAGACGGTCATTGCCTTCATCGCCACCTAGCGCATCGCTGTCATCACCACCATAAATGGTGTCTGAACCAGTCCAGCCCCAGAGCCAATCCTTACCTTCGCGACCATAAATCTCATCATCGCCTTCATTGCCCCAAACGGTATCGTCACCGTCTAACGCATCCAGAATATCGTTATCACTTGTTCCAGGAAGACCTTCAGATTCATTGGTTCCGGTAATGCTAGCCATTGTAAAACTCCGTTTTGCGCCCTATTGCGAGCAGCTATTAACATTTGTTAACGCCTTGTAATGGGGCTGTGGATAAATGGCAAGCGATTTAAGAGAATGAATGATGTGGAGCGGGTAGCGGGAGTCCTGCTCGCTGACAGGTTTAATGAACGCCTACTTTACAGGGTAGAGAGAACGGCTTTTGCTGCATCTTTGGCCTCATCCACATGAGCGCGACTATTAGGGATGCCATTATAAACATCATCGATGGCTGACGTGTCAGCCGTAAGGTACAAATTACTATCAACCGATTGCTTGATATCAACGCCTTTCGCGATATCTCCTGCAACACGAATAAACGTATCAGCCGTGATGATGAATCGGTCTTTATGCTCAGGACTTGGTGTGCCATGGTAACGGCCATCAGCAGAAATACCCGCAGCTTTTAGAAGGGCTAAGGTTGCCGCTTCATCGTTTGCACGATTATCATCATACCCTTCGTCTAAAAATCTCAGTGCAGCCTTCACAAGAGGGTTCTCAGTTTTACCTGTGGTAGCGATAACCTGCCTAACTTCCTCATCAACTTCTCGTGTAAATACCGCGCTAGCTTGTGCCGCTTTCATCTGCGCAAACGTTGGCAATGCGGGATTAACAATGCGTTCTAAATCGTGAAGAATTCTCTCTCGCCCCTCAACGCTTTCAGGCATCGTGCTTTTTAACTCAGCAATTAGCTGTCTTGCAGAGGTTTCGCCATGCGCATCACGCAGCGTTCGCACACCTGTGTTTAACTCGTAGATAAGCTGATTCAAATCGACTGCATTGGTCGGGGTCTGATTAACAAGCTTGGCTGCCAACGCCGTGACATCACTCACATCCTCAAGCAATGCCTTACTTAAATCTAACCCAAGACCTTCTACCTTGCCTGCCAGTATTTTAGAAAATGGCACATCAACACCATCTGCATACCGGGTAAACCTAGTGGGGATTGAATAGCTTCCAGCATATAACCGCTCAATCTCCTTGTCTGTGCCAATATCTAATGCGGCAATCGAGGTGGTTACCTCTTCCGAATCTGTAATTTTGTCTCTCAGAAAAGCATAAAGCTTCTGAGTTTTTCCATGCGAAAACTCATCAGGCATTCTCAGTTCTTCTGGAATCTCAATGCCATGGGCCTTTGCATACGCCGTGCCTACCGCAATCTTCCATTTGAGACTGAAGGCAGAATCTAAATAGGCGCCTAATTGCTTATCAGTAATATGGGTATTGTTCATGCTCATTCATGTACCTGCTGTTATTTCTATCATTTAACCACATGCGTTAGACGGTTTAATGACAGAAACATGAAGAATACATGACATGTCAATCACCTGTTTTATATGAATAAATTTGAAATATAGGGATTGGAGCGGGTAGCGGGAATCGAACCCGCATATTCAGCTTGGAAGGCTGATGTTCTACCATTGAACTATACCCGCATGCTCGAATCTCCCGCTTATACTCACGCCATGCGGCCAGTGTAAAGTGAAAATCAGAATTCACAAAAAAGAAAAGCGGCAGAGGGGACCCTGCCGCTTAATCGTGATCGCACAATCACATAGACAAATCTTACGCTGCAGCACTTTGCTTGGAGGCATGTGCTGCCGCTTCAATAAGCACTACTTGTGCGGCAGCATTCACCACAGAGGCAATGCGTATAGCCGATTGCACAGCCGTTTTGCTTGCGCCGCCATTGATCACCTCGTGAACATGCGCATCCATACACATGCCACACCCATTGATCGCGGAGACCGCCAGTGATGCTAGCTCAAAATCCACCTTATCAATGCCCGGCTTGCCAATCACCTGCATGCGCAGATTGGCAGGCAACTTGCCATAATCCTTATCACTCGCTAAATGCACGAAGCGATAATAAATATTATTCATCGCCATAATCGTAGCTGACGCTTTTGCAGCTTCGATCTCTTCATCATTCAACACAGAACGCGCATCAGTCGAAATAGCCGCTATCACCTCCTGCGATTTCGTCGCATAGGCAGATGCCAAGGCGATTAGATAGATTTGCTTTTCATTCAAATCAGGCGCGCCCTCTTCCGAAAGCACATTGCCTAAATTCAATTTAATGTCTTTGGCATATTCACCAAATTCACTTCGTAACGCTTGTACCGACATAATTATCCTCCAATCTCAAGCATATTATCGTGCTGCAAACTCGTTTGATTGCCTTCCCACACATAGTCATGAATGGCAAAAACAACGGTCTGCACCAAGGGCTCAATGAGGCCAATACCCAATGAAACAGCCAAATCTTGCGTTAGGCTGTAGGCTACTACAGTTGCAACAACCACATGCACCAAACCGTAGCTTACTGTTTTCATTGCCAATCTCATCTTTGCCTCCATTAGGTATGGGGCGGGCTTACCCGCCCCGTTTACGAATTAAGCCGCTTGCTGGCCCTTCTTATCGCCAGCGGTTGCCTCATCCAGATCGATGGTCTCATCACCCTTCTTCCAATTACATGGGCACAGCTCATCGGTCTGAAGCGCATCAAGTACGCGAAGCACCTCTTTCGGGTTACGACCGACATTCAAATCGGTCACCATGACGAAGCGAACGATGCCATCAGGGTCAATGATAAAGGTCGCACGCTGAGATACACCTTCAGTTGCATCTAAAATGCCTAGCGAAGAAGATAGCTCGCGCTTCACATCAGCCAACAATGGAAATGGCAGATCGCGCAGCTCTTCTTGCTCACGTCTCCATGCCCAGTGAACAAACTCACTATCGACACTGGCACCCAAAATCTGCGCATCACGATCCGCGAACTCTTCATTCAGGTCACCAAATGCAGCAATCTCTGTTGGGCAGACAAAGGTAAAGTCTTTTGGATAAAAGAATAAGACCAGCCACTTACCCTTGTAGGTTTCGTTATTGATATCGACGAACACATTATCGATTGAAATATCGCTCAACGGTTTATCGGTCACCGCTTTTACGTTGAATGCAGGTAACTGCTCACCAACACCTAAAGTCATAAGAAATCTCCTATATATGAATTAAACTGCTTTCTTTCGAAGGTCTGGCAAATGAATCACCGCCTGATGGTTGAGGTATTTAGCGCAGGCGCATTCTACCTCGTTGAGTTTGATTTGCTTAGATGCATCAAGAAGCATCATTGCGCACATCAACCCGTATCCATCTTGATCTTGTGACATATTCACCGCCCTTCTATAAATCCAGTTATATAAATAGCTATTGTCTATGTATAATCGATTGTTTTAATCATAATAATAGCCTATAACTATAAACAATGAATTTGAGGGACTTACATTATCTTGTCGCCGTGGCTGATTTGAAAAATTTTTCAAAAGCCGCCGAACAATGCCATATCAGCCAACCCACCCTATCCGCTCAAATCAAGAAGCTTGAGGAATACCTGAATATTCAGATATTTGAGCGCAGTAACCGTCAGGTCATGTTGACCGCTGTGGGCGAAGAAATTATTCTGAAAGCCCGAAAAATCCTTCAATTAGAGGAGGATATATTCACTCTCGCCAAAGATGCACATGAGCCCTTTGCCGGAGAGCTACATTTAGGGGCATTTCCAACCTTAGCTTCTTATTACTATCCCGAAATAATACCTGAAATACGTAAGAATTTTCCTAATCTCACACTGCTTCTACATGAAGAGAAGACAGAGATATTACTCTCTATGCTGAAAGATGGAAAAATCGACGCAGCCTTTATTGCTCTGCCCATACTCGATGATGCCTTTGTCTGGGAAACCATATTTGAAGACCCATTCTATCTTATTGTGCCTAAAGATCATGAGCTTGGCCGCGCCAGCAAGATCGACATGAAAGTCATCTCGCAATATTCTCCTATGTTGCTAGATGAGGGACATTGCCTTAGAGATCAGGCGCTTGAGGTCTGCCATGCCCAAGGCGCATCCGAAGCGGCATTCAGAGCCACCAGCCTCGAGACGCTCAGAGAGATGGTGAAGGCGGGAAGTGGTATTACGCTGATGCCAGAAATCGCCCTTCGAGATAATTCCGATACCAAAACAATCCCCTTCCGTGAACCTGTTCCAAGCAGAACTATCGCTCTTGTATGGCGCAAAACATCCGCGCGCAAACAGCTCATGCATGCGCTGAGTGAGCTGCTAAAAGAGCTAAGATCTTAGAACTGAGCAGCCTCGGTAGAGCCTTCCAATGCTGTCGTTGATGACTCACCATTTGAGATGGTCTGCGCGACTTGGTCAAAATAGCCCGTACCCACTTCACGCTGGTGCTTCGTCGCGGTAAAGCCACGCTCAGCATCAGCAAATTCGCGCTCCTGTAGCTCCACATAGCCGGTCATACCGCTCTCTTTGTACTTGGTCGCCAGATCGAACATGCCATGATTCAGCGCATGGAAGCCAGCTAAGGTTATGAATTGGAACTTATAACCCATCGCACCCAACTCCTTTTGGAACTTGGCAATGGTGATATCATCCAGATTCTTCTTCCAGTTAAACGATGGGGAACAGTTATAAGCCAACATCTTACCTGGATATTTGGCGTGTACTTCCTCTGCGAAACGCTTCGCCTCATCCAGATCCGGCTTTGACGTCTCACACCAAATCAGATCACAATATGGCGCATAGGCA
>JALEGK010000071.1 GCA_022763105.1 Rickettsiales bacterium
CCCGCCAGAGCCTGGCGCGCCGGACCTATCTTCGCAGAATACAGAATCAGAGGCGGAGTCGCTGATCATCAATAAAGGCGAGCCAGACCCGTTCATCGATAACATGTTAAGAGATCAGGCTGATACCGCTCTCGATCCGATGACGGCATCGGATTTGGAAGAGGTGACGCCAGAAAGCATTGCGGCGGAATCGGCTTTTATGTCTAGCATCGGCGCAGATAAGGCAGATGAGAATATCCGCGAGTTGATCTATGAAGAAAGCATCGTGGAAGAAGTGGAAGAAGACACGCAATATCCGCTGCAAGATTGGCTGGGCATTGTCACCGACGATGACGAAATCGTGAATCCGAAAGCAGAGGCAGAGCGCATCCGCGCCAACAAAGATGAAGGCAAGCCAGCCAATGAAGGTGAAGTAGAAACCATGGATTCTGATGGCGGCCCAATCAACATCTTGGACAGCATTTTTTAGACTAAAAAACCAATAACAAGGCTACAGGCACTCTCAACTATGAGAAAAAACGCAACCATCATCGCTATCATCGCGCTATCAGCGGCTTTAATTTATTATTTTAACCCCGAATCAATCGATAAAAGCCCCGTTCTCGACGAAAAAAGTGAAAAATCACTTCATATCGAGAATTTCTACCTCAAAAACGGTATGCGGGTGATCTTTGTCCCGAATCATCGTGTGCCGGCAATCAGCCACATTCTTTGGTTAAAAATCGGTGCGGCGGATGATCCGGTCGGCAAATCGGGCTTGGCACATTATCTTGAACATTTAATGTTTAAAGGCACACCAAGAGTGCCGGAAGGCGAATATTCAAAACGCATTGAAGCGTTGGGCGGAGAGCATAATGCATTTACCGGTGCGGATTTCACCGGCTATTACGTCAATATCGCTAAAGAACATCTAGAAACTGTGATGAAGCTGGAGTCTGATCGCTTCCAGAATTTAGCGCCATCAGAAGAAATGTATCAGAAAGAGCGCGCGGTTATTTTAGAAGAGCGCAAATTGCGCGTCGATAATCGCCCGGGAGCATTACTGTCAGAACAGGTGCAGGCCACCTTGCTGCAACATCACCCATACCGCATCCCGATCATTGGATGGGCGCATGAGATGGAAGCGCTAACGTTAAAAGACGCGATGGCTTTCTATCGTGAGCATTACCATGCCGGTAACATGGTGTTGGTGGTCTCAGGCGATGTAGGTCGTGCGAAGTTACAAAAACTCGCCGAGCGCTATTATGGGTCGATGCCGCAACGTGCGGCCACGCGCAAGCCGTGGCTAAAAGAGCCGCCACATCGCGGCCATAAGCGCATCAGCATGCGTGATGGCAAGGTCAAGCAGCCCGTATGGTCGCGCCACTATATTGCACCTAGTTTGAAATATGGCAAAACCGAGCACGCCATTCCGCTCATGCTATTAGAACATTGGTTGGGTGGTGGTAAAACCAGCCTGCTCTATCAGCATCTGGTTGAAAAGATGAAACTCGCAAGCTCGGCGAGTGCGTCCTATTCAGTGCTCTCTATTGGGCCGAGTCGTCTAGCCATTCGTGTCACGCCTAATCCCGGTGTCAGCATGCAGACCATTGAGCGCGCGGTGAATGATGTGCTCGTGCAAGTCACAAGCAAAGCGATCGATGAAGAACGCTTGGAGCGCACCAAAACCTTGCTGAAGGCAGATGCAATCTATGCGCGCGAAGGCTTGCAGCCGATGGCGCATTTAGCGGGCTATCTCGCCAGCATGGATGTGGAGTTGAAATATCTGAAAAACTGGGAAAGCTTCATAGAGTCCGTTACCAGCGACCAAATCTTAAAAGCGGCCAAAGCCGTGATCCGCCCAGAGAGTTCTGTCACAGCCACGCTGCTGCCTAAAGAGCAGGCACCGGCAGAACAAAAGGAGAAGGGCGATGAATAGCAAAGCCATCTCTTACACGCTCAACCAACCGGCACTCATGTTGATAGCGCATCTATTCGTCGTGCTTGCCTTGCTGCTGCCATTCAAGGCGCATGCGGTAGAAGTAAAGCAGGTTGATATTCCTAATGCCCATTCTGCCTTACTCATCGAAGATCATGTGCTGCCGATCATTCATGTGCGCCTCACCTTTAATGAGGTTGGTTCGGTCACCGACCCGCAAGATAAGCTGGGCCGTGCCGCTATCTATGCGGCCATGTTGGGCGAGGGCAGTGCCGAGCTAAACGCCAAAGCATTCTATGAGCGCTTAGAATCGAAGGCGATTCAGATTGGCGCGGATGCGGGACGCGATAGCTTTACCCTATCCATGAAAATACTCGCCGAACATCGCGATGAAGCCTTCACATTGCTTGCACAATTGCTGAATTCGCCAAGGCTTACACAAGACAGCCTGGATACGGTACGCACCAAAGCGCTGAGCGCGCTGAAACAATATGAGAGCATGCCGGAATATTTAGTCGCGCGTCATTGGTCAGAGCTGGCCTATCCAGATCACCCCTATGGCCGCACCGCTATGGGAACGAAGGAAACGCTGAGCGCCATCACGCTTAATGACCTCAAAACCTTCCAATCGCTACTTGCGAAATCGAATCTGCATCTTTCCGTTGTGGGTGCCATTACCGAGACAGAATTGAAGAATCTCACCGATCATTATTTGGCCGATTTGCCAGATAAGGTAGAGCTGGAAGAGGTCAAAACAGCCAGCATCGCAAAAACGCCGCAGCAAGATCATATATCGTTTGATGTGCCACAAACGGTCGTCATGTTTGGATCAGAAGGGCTGCCGCGCGATCACGAAGATTTCTATGCAGCTTATTTAGTAAATTACATGATCGGCGGTGGCGGTCTGACCTCGATCTTAAGTGACGAAGTGCGACAAAAGCGCGGCCTGACCTACCATATCAGTACGCTGCTGGCATCACGAGATTATGGTCAGGCGTGGTATGGATCATTCAGCACCAAAACCGATCAGGCAGAAGAAGCGAAGAAACTAGTCGCGGACACGGTTCAAAAAGTAGCCGATCAAGGCTTTACCGCCGAACAGCTCAAGCAGGCACAAGATTACATTACGGGTTCATTCGCACTCAATCTAGATCGCGGCAGCTCATTGCTTTCTTACCTGGAACTCATGCAATTAGAAGCTCTGGGTGTTGATTATTTGGATAAGCGTAATGGCTATTTTCAACAGGTTACCCTTGAGCAGGCCAATCGCATAGCGAAGCAGTTGCTGCAACCCGCCAACTGGATTATGGTGACCGTAGGCAAGCCAAACAATTAACAATAAGGAAGAGCGATGCGGTTTCAGCAGCATCTGTTTAACCTGGACGAACAAAACGGTACGATTCAATCGCATTACCAGACGTTCACCAAACAAATCCCCGAGATTCGTGAATATTTAGCTGAAGAAAAGCAGCTAAAACCTTTCCTGCAATTGCCTGATACGCGCGACGATCTCGATGCGATTCGCTCCGTCGCGGATTATATTAAACGTAGCGCGAAACGTTTGGTGGTGCTTGGCACAGGCGGTTCAAGCCTTGGCGGTCAGACATTATGTGCGCTGAAATCTGGCATGGTTGAGATCGATTTCTGGGATAATGTTGATCCGCATACCATCGAGCTAAAACTAAACAGTTACGATTTAGCGCAGACCCATTTTCTGATGATTAGTAAATCGGGTGGTACGGTGGAAACCTTGGTGCAAACGCTTTTAGTATTGCAGCACCTAGAAGAAGCATTAGGCCGCGAGAAAATCAGCCATCAATGCCATGTCATTACCACGCCGCAAGAAAGCCCGCTCTGGCAATTGGCGCAGCAATATAGCATCCCCCTGCTCGATCATGACCCGAATCTGGGCGGGCGTTTTACTGTGCTCTCATGCGTTGGCCTGATTCCGGCGATGGTAGCGGGCGTCGATGTGGCTGGACTGCGTGATGGCGCGCAGCAAGTGCTCGATGCGAGCATCAATCACAATGATGCCGCCGCCATGCTCGGTGCCGCATGGCAATGCGCGCTGATGGAGGCTTACCCGCAAACGGTCATCATGCCTTATTGCGACCGCTTGGGCAGTTTCGGTGCATGGGTGCAGCAATTATGGGCAGAGAGTTTGGGTAAAGCAGGCAAAGGCTCAACCCCGCTGCGTGCCATTGGCGCGGTCGATCAGCATAGCCAATTGCAGCTCTATCTCGATGGCCCACGCGATAAAGGCTTCCACCTCATCACCCTGCCGCATCAGGGCCAAGGCCCGACTATCGACACCAAGGGTATTGAGGCGCTGGAATATTTGAACAAAAAAGAAATCGGCACCGTCATGGCCGCACTACAATACGGCACGCTGCAAACCCTCAAGCAGCATAAATTGCCGCTGCGTCAATGGGAGCTGGAAACGCTCGATGAGCCAACCATGGGCGCGATGCTTATGCATATGATGATCGAGACGGTGGCCGCAGCAAAACTACTCAATGTCGACCCGTATGATCAGCCCGCTGTTGAAGAAGGCAAAGCGCTTGCGCGCGGTTATTTACGGGATGGCTCGCTATGAGCATTCGCATCCTACCTGCCACACTCATCAACCAGATTGCAGCTGGTGAGGTGATTGAACGCCCCGCTTCAGTTGTCAAAGAGCTGGTAGAAAATGCGATCGACGCTGGCGCTACGCAAATTGAAGTGGCGATAGAGCAGGCGGGCAAGGGCCGCATTAAAATTAGCGATAATGGGTGCGGCATGAATGAACAGAGCCTGCAGCTCGCCATCCAACGTCACGCGACTTCCAAACTCCCATCCGAAGATTTGCTCGCGATTGATTGGTTCGGTTTTCGCGGCGAGGCATTGCCATCGATTGGCTCAGTCAGCCGAATGCAAATTACCTCGCGCACCAAAGACTGCGACCATGCATGGCAAATTAGTGTAGAGGGTGGCGAAGTCTCAGAGATTCAGCCTGCCGCCGGTCAGCAAGGCACGACCATCGATATCCGCGACTTATTCTTCGCCACACCTGCGCGCCTGAAATTCCTCAAAGCAGACCGTACCGAGACGGCGCATGTTAATGACGTCGTGCAACGACTTGCGATGGCTCATCCGCATGTCGGATTCAAAGTCACAAGCGACGGGCGCAAGCTCAGCGAGTTTTCAGCCAAGCAAGGCGAGCTGATCGATGCCAGCCTGCAACGCCAAGCCCAAGTGCTGGGCCAGAGCTTCCTTGAGAACGCACTACCCATCGATGCAGCGCGCGAAGATTTACGCCTAACCGGTTTTGTCGGCGTGCCGACCTATAATCGCGGGACCTCGACGGCGCAATATCTATTCGTCAATGGCCGCCCCGTCAAAGACAGGCTGATGTTGGGTGTGGTGCGTGCAGCCTATCAAGACTTCCTCGCACGCGACCGCTATCCGGTTGTGGTGCTGTTCCTTGAGATTCCGGCACGCTATGTCGATGTCAACGTCCACCCGGCCAAATCAGAGGTGCGCTTTAAAGATGCCGGCATGATTCGTGGCATGATTTTAGGTGCGATCAAGCATGCACTTGCCGAGGCGGGCCATAAAGCTTCCACCACCGTGGCGCAGCAAGCGCTGGGAGCCTTCAGCACGCCCTATGCACATAGCCCGGGCCCTGCCCCAAACTATGGCGGGCATTATCAATCAGTCGGCTCAGCGGCTTTGGCCGAGCCTGCCGCTATGGCCTATCATCAGCCCATGCCCATGCAATCGCCGGATTTGCTGGCCTCTGCCGCACCCGCACCGCAAGCACGCACCCATGATTGGCAGCAACCAGAAACCGAGAATCTGCAGGATTACCCACTTGGCGCTGCCTGCGCGCAATTGCATGAGACCTATATTGTCGCCCAAACCCGCAATGGCCTGATTTTAGTCGATCAGCATGCCGCCCATGAACGGCTGGTCTATGAACGTATGAAGCTGCA
Organism: Rickettsiales bacterium; assembly: GCA_022763105.1. GTDB lineage: Bacteria > Pseudomonadota > Alphaproteobacteria > Rickettsiales > UBA3002 > JALEGK01. The sequence goes on from JALEGK010000071.1 coordinate 5,893, forward strand.
AATCGAAAAAGACGGCATGAAACGCCAACCGCTGCTAATTCCTGAAGTGGTAGAGATTGGCGAGGATATGGCAGCCACTATTCTCAAGCAAAAAGAAGAGCTTGAGTCTTTTGGTCTGGCGATTGAGTCGTTCGGAGAAGGTGCGATTTTAGTGCGTGAGACCCCCGCATTGCTCGGCGAAGTCAATGCAGAGGCGCTGATTCGCGATTTAGCAGACGATATTGAGGAGTTCGGCGAATCCGTCAGCTTGCAGGAAAAACTCGAGCATGTCTGCGGCACTATGGCTTGTCACGGCAGTGTCAGAGCGGGCAGAAGGCTCACGATTAGCGAAATGAATGCGCTGTTACGCCAAATGGAGCAAACCCCGCATTCTGGCCAGTGTAATCATGGCCGCCCGACCTATGTTGAACTGAAATTGTCTGAAATTGAAAAACTATTTGGCCGGCGCGGATAAAACGCTATAGTGCGCGCCATGCTTTTAACGACGTACTATATCATTTTGGTGATCTCTAGCTTTCTGTTTTCCTTGCTGGCAACGGGCGCCATGTATTATTTGCTCAAAAAACTGAGCCTCATGGATATGCCGGTCGATCGCAGTAACCATAAAGAGCCAGTGCCAACTGGAGCGGGCCTTGGGTTTATGCTGACCACGACCGGATTTTTAGTGGTCGCGAACGCCCCAACGCCGATCTGGTCTGGTGCGCTGCTTCTGTGCATTATCTCATTCATCGATGATATGCGCTCGCTGGGCATTGTAAAACGCCTCGGCGCGCAACTCGTGGCGGTCGGACTTGCGGTGACGGTCTTTCCAGAACCAGTCTTTCAAGGATTACTGCCAGAATGGGCAGATCTAGCGCTCACCGGATTGTTATGGTTATGGTTTATCAATCTCTATAATTTCATGGATGGTATTGACGGCATTACAGTCACGCAAAGTTTGGGCATGGCGATTGGTATTAGCCTGCTCAGCTTCTTTGTTGATGGCGTGCCGCGCGCATTATCGGTCGATGCGCTGATAATCGCTGCAGGGCTGATCGCATTTATTCCGTGGAATATGCACCCGGCCAAACTCTTTATGGGCGATTCTGGCAGTGTCACGCTGGGCTTCTTATTCGGCTATTTGCTGCTTCATCTCGCTGCAGACGGCTATTGGATGGCGGCGCTGATTTTACCATCATATTACCTACTCGATGCGAGCTTAACGCTGCTGAAACGCATCTTGGCGGGCAAGCCATTTTGGCGTGCGCATTCAGAGCATTATTACCAAAAGGCAGTGCGTGGTGGTCGCAGTCACGACCAAGTCACGGTGCCACTGATGTGGTTGAACCTGCTGATGGTTGTCCTAGCGCTTGTGAGCGCACAGGAAATGGAGCAAGGTTGGATTGCGTTGGCAACCGCCTATGCATGCAGCCTGTTTTTGCTGCTACGTTTTACCCAACCGGTACGTGGGAAATCACATGAAATCACGCATTCTGCGTAACATTATCGCGGTTACGCATGATAGCGTAATCACGGCCCTGAGCTTTGTTGCTGCACTTTATTTGCGCTGGCAGGACGAGATGTGGATTCATGCCGCCGATTACTGGTGGCAGGGCGCTGCGCTTGCCGGTGTCATTATGTTTGCACTCAGCTTGCTAACACGTGCGTATCGTCGTCTGTGGCGTTATGTATCACTCAAAGATATCACCGAGCTAATGCGACTGGCTGTGATGGTGTTGGTGACATTCTATGTCTGTTTGTTTCTGACCACCCGATTAGAAATGCTGCCGCGTTCCATTCCGCTGATTCAGGCATTAGTGCTCGTTGCTGCATTATGTGCCCCGCGCTTTTTCTACCGCGCGTTTCATGAGCGCCGCCTGCAATTACCGCAGGGCAAGCAAGTGCCGGTGCTACTGATTGGCGCAACACAAGATGCCGAATTATTCATCCGCGAATCCACGCGCAGCCCATCTTTTGCTTACCGCGTAGTGGGCGTAGTCGCGACTGATGAGACAACACAAGGCCGCAATATTCATCATGTGCGCATTTACGGCGATATCGACGATATGCCAGCGATCATACGCAAGCTAAAGCGCAAAGATGAGGCCCCGCAGCGTGTCATCATCGCTGACCCGCATTTAGAAGGGCCGCAAGTGCGTGACATCTTAGAGCATGCCGATAAGGAAGGTTTAGAGATTGCACGTATGCCGCGCCTGACCGATTTAACGCGCGGCGATAAGAGCAAGTTTGATGTGAAGCCAATCGATGTTGAAGATATTTTGGGGCGCCCACAAACCCGCCTCGATTTTGACGCGATGAAAGAAGTGATCACGCAAAAAGTCGTGCTCGTGACTGGTGCGGGTGGCTCGATTGGTAGCGAGCTGGTACGCCAGATCGCAAGCTTTGGCCCCAAACGCATCGTGTTGCTAGAGCAGGGCGAATATAACCTCTATCAGATTGACCGGGAATTAGCCGAACGCTACCCAGACGTTGCACGCAAAGCGATCATTGGTGATGTGCGCAATAAAGGGCTGCTCAATCAGGTCTTTGATAGCCACAAACCGCAAGTTGTCTTCCATGCGGCGGCACTCAAACATGTGCCACTATGCGAAATCAACGTCGTTGAAGCGATAGTCACCAATATTATCGGCACACGTAATGTTGCCGATATGTGTATCGATCATAAGGTCGCTTTAATGGTGCAGATTTCAACCGACAAAGCAGTGAACCCAACCAACATTATGGGGGCGTGCAAACGCTTGGGCGAACATTACTGCCAATTACTCGGCCAAGAAAAAGATACGACGCGCTTCATTACCGTACGCTTTGGTAACGTGCTCGGTTCTACCGGTTCAGTAGTGCCATTGTTTGAAAAACAAATCGCAGCGGGCGGACCAATCACCGTGACGCATAAAGACATGACGCGTTACTTCATGACCATCCGCGAGGCAGTGCAACTTGTCATTCAAAGCTCTGCTATGGGCGTGCAGCAAACCGAGCAGCCAGCACCTATCTATGTGCTCGATATGGGCGAGCCCATTCGCATCGAAGATTTAGCACTGCAAATGATTCGCCTATCAGGTTTGCAGCCGGATAAGGACATCAAAATTTCCTATGTCGGATTACGTCCCGGCGAAAAACTGCATGAAGAATTATTCTACGATAATGAAGAGCTGCTCAATACGACGCACGAAGCGATTCATCTGGCCGCACCAACACAAGGTGACGCAAAACAACTGAGCAAAAAGATGGACCAGCTAGAAAAAGCGGTATCTAAACGCGATAAAGATGCAGCATTAGATCTGCTTAAAGAATTGGTGCCGAACTACCAGCCCAATACCAAATCAGAAGACAAGAAAGCCAGCTAATGACGGACACAAAAATCACCCGCGCCCTCCTTTCCGTTTCAGACAAAACAGGCATTGTAGAGCTAGCGCGCAGCCTTTCAGATAAGGGTGTCGAAATTTTATCGACGGGTGGTACAGCAAAGCTATTAGCATCTGAAGGTATAGCCATTACTGAAGTATCAGAACATACCGGCTTTGCTGAGATGATGGATGGACGCGTGAAGACGCTACACCCAACCATTCATGGCGGTATTTTGGCCCTGCGTGATAATGACGCTCATCTAGCATCTATGAAAGAACATAACATCGCACCAATCGATTTGGTGGTGGTGAACCTGTATCCGTTCGAGCAAACAGTGGCGGGCAATGCTTCCTACGAAGATGCGATTGAGAATATCGATATTGGTGGTCCGGCGATGATCCGTGCGGCGGCAAAAAACCATGCGCATGTTGCCGTCGTCATTGACCCAGAAGATTATGATGCAATTGCAGATGCCACGACCAATCTTGCCACTCGCAAACGCTTGGCGGCAAAAGCCTATGCACGTACTGCGGCATATGATAGCGCCATTTCGCGTTGGTTCGCGGCACAAGGAGATACCGAATCGTGGCCGCCTTATTGGGTCGATGCGAAGCGCAAACAAGTGCTGCGATATGGTGAAAACCCGCACCAGCAAGCGGCATTCTATGAGCGCTATGCTGCGGCACCGGGTGTTGCCAGTGCACAGCAATTACAAGGCAAAGAACTTAGCTACAACAACATCAATGATACCGATGCCGCCTTCCGTTTGGTCAGTGAATTTGATGAGCCAGCGATTGCACTGATCAAGCACGCCAACCCGTGTGGTGTTGCGATTGCACAAACATCAGTTGAAGCATTCACCAAAGCATTATCGTGTGACCCGGTCAGTGCTTATGGCGGTATTTTGGCAGCTAACCGCGTAGTCGATGCTGCGCTGGTAGAAGCGATTGGTAAATTGTTTTTAGAAGTGATTATTGCGCCGTCAATTTCTGATGAGGCAAAAGACATGCTCGCAGCAAAGAAAAACCTGCGCATCTTAATCACCGGCAGCATGCCAGATGTGTCTGAGAAAGACTGGACGATCAAAGCCGTAAGCGGTGGGTATCTGGTGCAAGATAACGACAATCAGGTGCTGCATGAATCAGAGCTTAAAACCGTCTCAAAACGCGAGCCACGACCTGACGAATTACGCGATATGAAATTTGCTTACGCCGTATGTAAGCATGTGAAGTCGAATGCGATTGTGCTCGTTAAAGACGGCATGACCATTGGTATCGGCGCAGGGCAAATGAGCCGCGTAGATAGTGTGCGCTTAGCCTGCGAAAAAGCAGCCACAGCAGAGCTTAGTACCGAGGGAACCGTACTTGCTTCTGATGCATTCTTTCCATTTGATGATAATGTCCACCATGCAGCAAAAGCAGGCGTGGTTGCCTTAATCCATCCGGGTGGTTCGATTCGTGATGAAGAGGTGATTGCGGCAGCAGATCAATATGACATGGCGATGCTCATGACAGGCATGCGTCACTTTAATCACTAAACGCTGCTGATGCCTTCTACGTTGCGCAGCGCAACGACCAACATCGACATATCAACCGATTCTTGAGCTTTCAGCTCATTGATGAAATGCTCGTAACGTTCAATGTCTTTCTTATGCTCGTCTACCCATGCCTCAATCGATGCGCTGCATTGATTGTCTTTGCAGAATGATTCAATGATACGCGCGGTGAGGCGGCGCTGCTGAATGTAGAATTCACGCATAATAGATTTCACGGCTAAGCGGTCCCAATAGCCCTCAGTCACGCTTTGATGCGCACAGCGACGTAGCCAGCCCAGTCGTAAATGAGCACCGATTTCGAAATAGACCTGACCAACAATATCAACGCTAAAGCCATATTCATTAGCAACGCTCACCACATCACACGCGGAAGAAAGCACTTCTAAGCCCGCAATATTCTCTGCCAATTCTTGCGGCACATGCTCTTTGGTAAAATGCTCAACCATAGAATCGTACGCACGGCGCAAAGTGCGCGACATCAGGCTTTGATACTGGCTGCGGAAAATATCAATCCCCTCAGCATAGGCTTGCATGCCTTCTTCGATATTCAACGGGGCTTGTATATTGTGCAAGAACCACAGCGTCACACGCTCAAGGAAATGCGAAATTTCCACAAACATTTCTGCCTGAATATTTGCATCGACGATGCCGTCTAATGACTCAATCGATGACCAAAGATCGCGAAGTTTAAACGCGTCACGACTGATAACATAACCGCGCGCAATATCACATGGGTGGAAGCCAGAGCCTTCCATGATTGAGGAGGCAAAGGTAATGCCTGCACGGTTCACAAGTGAGTTGGTCACAATGGTTGCCACAATATCTTTGCGCAGACGGTGGCTAAGAATTGCATCGCGGTAATCAGATTGCATGGCTTTTGGGAAGTAGCGAATCAGATCGCTGATAAAGTAATCTTCTTCCACCATGGCAGAATCGCGCAGCTCGCTAAACAGCACCAGCTTACTGTAAGAAAGCAGCACAGATAGCTCGGGGCGTGTCAGCCCGACCTTACGAATACGCAATTCGTTCAATTGTTTTTCTGACGGTAAAAACTCAACCTCGCGATTAAGCAATCCCTCTTGTTCAAATTGGCGCATCATGCGTGCCTGCGTCTCAAGCTGAGAAAAGCCCTGGCGCTCAGCGACGGTCAGTGCTTGTGTTTGCAGGCGGTTATCAATCAGCACCAAATCACTGACCTCATCGGTCATTGATTCAAGCAATGTGTTACGTGCATCCAGCGTAAGCGCGCCAGACTCCATTGCACGGCTGAATGTGATCTTGATATTCACCTCATGGTCAGAACAATCTACCCCTGCGGAATTATCAATCGCATCAGTGTTACAACGCCCACCAGTGCGCGCATATTCAATGCGACCTTTTTGTGTGACACCCAAATTGCCGCCTTCACCAATCACATCGAAGCGGCATTCTTCACCATTAATGCGCAGATTATTATTCGATGGATCGCCCACCTCTTCATGGCTTTCATCCGATGCTTTGATATAGGTGCCAATACCGCCATTCCAAAGTAGATTAGCTTTCATTTTCATGATTGCCTGAATCAATTTCTCTGGCGGTAGTTCATTATCTTCTATCTCTAACATTGCTTTGATTTCAGCGCTGAGCGGTACCGATTTCAAGTCGCGGCCAAAGATGCCGCCACCTTTAGAAATGAGCGATTTATCGTAATCTTGCCAAGTAGAGCGCGGTGTTTCAAACAGACGTTTACGCTCAATAAAACTCTTCGCTGGGTCTGGGTTGGGATCAAGGAATATGTTGCGGTGGTTAAAGGCCGCCACCAGCTTGATATGCTCAGATAGTAACATGCCGTTACCAAACACATCGCCCGACATGTCGCCAATACCCACCACGGTGAAGTCGTCCTTATTGACATCTAAACCCATCTCAAGGAAGTGACGCGTAACCGATACCCATGCACCCTTAGCGGTTATGCCCATGGCTTTATGGTCGTATCCCGCAGAGCCACCAGAGGCGAAGGCATCGCCCAGCCAGAAGCCATAATCAAGCGCGACACCATTAGCGATATCAGAGAAAGTCGCTGTCCCCTTATCAGCGGCAACCACCAGATACGGATCATCGCCATCATAGCGTTTAACGCCAACAGGCGGCACGATCTTATCGTCTTTAATATTATCGGTGAGATCGAGCAGGCCAGAGAGAAATTCTTTGTAGCTTTCAACGCCTGCCGCAAAAAACGCATCGCGATCTTCAAACTGCGAGGCATGCTTTGAAATGAAACATCCCTTAGAGCCTTGCGGTACAATCACCGAGTTTTTCACCATCTGGGCTTTCATCAGGCCCAGCACTTCGGTACGGAAATCTTCAGGCCGATCAGACCAACGCAAACCACCGCGTGCAATCTCACCACCACGTAAATGCACCCCTTCAGTTTTGCGCGAATACACAAAAATCTCGGCATATGGCACGGGCTTTGGAAGCCCGGGAATATTGGATGATCGCAGCTTGAACGATAGATAGCTCTTGAGCGACCCGTCTTGGTTGGTCTGGAAGAAATTAGTGCGCAAGGTTGCCTGAATCAGCGACATGAAATAACGAATGATTCGGTCTTCCGCCAAGTTAGAGACTTTATCGAGTGACTGATTAATCGCCTCATAATGTTCTTCCGGCGTGTCTTTCGCCTCAGGATCAAAACGCGCCAAAAATGCACCCACCAGATGGCGTGTAATTTCAGGGTGTTTGCCCAACGCTTCGGCGATGTAGCTACGCGAATATTGAAACCGCACCTGACGCATATATTGGCAGTAAGCACGCAGCACCAAAATTTCACGCCATGCCAGCCCGGCTTTAATCACCAGCGCATTGAAGGCGTCATTATCAATATCACCACCCCAAATCTTCTGAATGGTCAGCTGGAACTTGCCCGCCACCTCTTCGAGCTGGCTTGCCTGCTGCTCGGTTACCTGCAAACGGAAATCACGAATAGTAAGCTCGCCATCTGCATCATTGGTAGCAATATCGAATGGATGAACCTCCATCACTCGGCAACCAAGGCGCTCTAGAATCGGAATCAGATCAGACAGCGCATAGCCTTGCTTGCCGATATACATTTTCAGGTGGAAGGTATCGGCAGTTTCTTTCTTCTTTTTAAACAGCTCAACGGCAAAGCCATCATTTGCTTTTGCCTCTTCCATTTTCGCAATATCCGAGACGGCATCTTTGCTGTCATGCATTTGGATATAGGCTTCAGGGAACGCGTCGCAATACGCGCTATACAGACGACGGCCTTTATCCTCGCCATGCTGTTTGACGAGCTGGTCACGCAGAGTATCTGCCCACTCATTGGTAATACGTGCAATGTCTTGTTCAATATCACGTGGATTCACATCCGGCACTTCGCCGGGCGTCGTCGACAGCAATAAATGCACACGGGCAAGAGGCGCATCACCCATATTGGTATAAAGCGCCGCGCTTTTACCGTGATAGGCTTTCTCCAAAATGCTGCTGATCCGTTCACGAAGATAGGTGTTAAACCGTTCGCGAGGGATAAAGATCATGCAGCTGACAAATCGTTCATAGCGCTCTTTGCGCACAAACAAACGCACCGCTGGTTTGGCGTTAAGCGACATCAATCCGATGCAGACATCAAATAATTCATCTTCAGAAATCTGGAATAGCTCATCGCGCGGATAGAATTCTAAAATCGCCTTCAACTGTTTCGCATTGTGACTGTTCGGGTCGTAATTTGCCTGCGCAATCATCTGATGAATCTTGCGGCGAATAAACGGAATACGCTCGGCACTCTGATAATAAACCGTAGAGGTGAACATGCCAATGAAGCGTGTCTCACCAATGACCTTTCCGCCCTCATCAAAACGTTTCACCGAGATGTAATCCATCAACACCGGACGGTGCACCATCGATTTGCGGTGTGACTTGGTGATATCAATAATGCGCGGCTCGCGTGCGAATTTGAGCACTTCCGGTGGAAGTTCGCTGAGGCCCTTAGGTTTCAAATCATCATCTTGTAGGCGGAAAAGCCCAAGCTCCGATTCATCGACGATATCCAAACATTCATTGCCCTTATCGTCGTAAAAGTCATAATCGACGGAGCCGAGAAAAACATAGTTGCGATCACACAGCCAGTTCAAAAAGTCCTGACATTCTTTGACCTCGTCACTATCAAAATATTTTGTCACCTGATCGAGCTGTTTACTGACCTCTTGTGCTTTAACAGCCATCGGACGCCAGCCTTCATTGACCATTTGCACGGCATAGAGCACTTGCTCTAGCTCATCCATCAACTCCTGCTCGCTCTTACCCTTAGGCAGGTGAGACAGTTTGAAATGGATAAAAGACTCAACCGAAGCATCACCGGGTAGGCTGCCATCTTCATTGACGCTTGCTAGCTTCTTTAGCTCGCCAGACTTGTCACGCTTAACATAAATAACGGGGTGAATGGTTTCATAAAACTCAAAGCCCTGACGCGCTAGCTCATTGGTGAGCGAATCCAGAATGAAGGACATATCATCATTATGGATTTCCAGCACCATGTGGCCGTCCTTCCAGCCATGCTCCTCTTGCTCGGGGTAGAAGATGCGCATATGCAAATGCGAGGTCTTCTTTTGGAAAAAACCAAAACTGTTTTGTGCAAACCGGCACGCACGTTCCGGGTCCATTGTCTCCAAATTCATGATCGGCATTTTGGCATAGTAATCCATGACAAATTGCCGCAGTAGATCAGAGGCATCATCGGGCAGGTGTGATAGAATTGCTTGAATCAGATTTGCAAAATGTTCTTTGTAATCTTCGACCATAATTTCCTTGTGCGCGTGTAGGCTTCCTGTCAGTTTGCTTTCAATTGCGTGTTTTATACTAATGGATTATGGCTGATTACCAGCAAAAAAGCGACCCTCTGAATATGAAAAACGATTTATTTCTGAACGACTTATGCCGCATTGCACAAAAAGGCGGCGCGGCCATCATGCCTTATTTCGGACAACCCATTGATGTCGAACGAAAAGCTGATGCGAGCCCGGTGACACAAGCCGATTTGGCAGCGCACAAAGCAATTGTGCCTGCTCTTCGAGAACTCACCCCAGACATCCCGATTGTATCAGAAGAACACAAAAACCATGACCTGCCAGAGGGTGTGGAACGATTTTGGCTGGTTGATCCACTCGACGGCACCAAGAGTTTTATTCGTGGTGAGAACGAATTTACCGTCAATATTGGCTTAATTGAGCATGGTACACCCACATTGGGCATCATCTATATTCCGGTTGAGAAGATGATGTATGTCGGCAAGGTTGGGCAGGGGGCTTATCGCCAAAAGGACAGTGAAGAAAAAGAAATGATCACCACGCGCACCCCGCCTGAAGAAGGACTGTCTGCGGTGGTGAGCCTCTCGCACCTAGACCCTAAAACCGAAGATTACATGCAGGGTTACACCGTTGCCCATCGTGTATCGGCGGCCAGCTCGCTCAAATTTTGCCGTGTCGCTGAAGGTGTGGCGGATGTTTATCCGCGCTTTGGCCCCACCATGGAATGGGACACCGCAGCAGGTCACGCCATTGCCGTGGCAGCAGGCGCACGTGTTGAAAAGCCAGATGGCAGTGTGTTTGATTACGGAAAATCAGATTTACTCAATGGCCCCTTTGTTGTGTGGGGTCAGTAGCTACGCTGCCTCAGACGGGCTATGCAGCTTGGCTTCAACGACATCCCAAAAATGAATTGCTGGGTTTTTGCCATATAAATTCATCGCTGCACGCAGGCCGGTTGGCGAGGTGATATTGATCTCGGTCAGATAATCACCAATCAGATCAAGTCCGGCAAAGACAATGCCGTTTTCTTTCAGGTAACGCCCCACGCGCTCGCAGATGCGCTCTTGCACGCGGTTAAGCTCAGCTTTTGCGGCGGTGCCACCGACACGGAAATTTGCCCGCACTTCGCCCGCTGCCGGAATACGGCCCACAGCGGCGCTGACAATGCCATTC
>JALEGK010000072.1 GCA_022763105.1 Rickettsiales bacterium
GGATGTACCGATTGGCACCATTAAAAGCCGGGTATTTATGGCTCGGTCGTCCGTTGGCAGACGAAATACGGCCACATCGCCGCGCTCTGGTGTGCGTTTGGCAATGCGCCCCTCAATAATGGGCGGGCTAAACGGGAAGGAATATTGGCTATAACCATAAGAATATTTGGAAACAAAGATATAATCACCAATCTGCAGCGTGCTCAGCATCGAACCAGATGGGATATGAAACGGCTCAAACAACAAGCTGCGGAACACCATCGCCAGCATAATTGCGTAGAATAACGTACGGAAAGACTCGAAAAACGACTCTTTTCTCTTCTCTTCCTCAATCGATGTTTTGTCACTAAGAAGTGCCATGAACCCTCATTTTTCGCCAAGATGCGTCTTCGCGCCGCCTTTTGCAACAGAATTCTGTGGTTTTTACAACCATTCGCTGCTGCTTGATTTATCGTCTCAGCTCTGATAAACCGCGATTCTTCATCGTAAGACCTTACGGAGAGTTGGCTGAGTGGGAGCCAGCCTGCGTGGCGCTTGAACGAAAACATCGCTTTCGGCCTTGCGCAAATCGGTTTTACCGTGCAAAACATCCCACACACGACCGTACGGAGAGTTGGCTGAGTGGTCGAAAGCGCTCCCCTGCTAAGGGAGTATACGGTGATACCGTATCGAGGGTTCGAATCCCTCACTCTCCGCCATCATTAAGGGGCAGCCTCTTCATGGGACTGCCCCTTAATGATATGTGGAAATTGGATGAGAACCCGAAAAGAGGGTTCGACAATAAGCTTAACGAGCCAATAGCGAGTTTAGCGATTGCAGCGTAGGCCTTTGGCCGAGCACATCCCTCACGCTCCGCCATTTTCTTAAATTGTTGCTGCACAATTGCTTTTGTGTTCGAACACTTATTCACCTTGACTTCCAGAAACTTCAGAGCCGTTGTAGGGCAACAGTTTTTACGGGTTCGAATCCCACACGGGTAGTATATGGAAGACAATCGCTCACTTGATGAAATCTACGAAGCAATCTGCACACGCATCCGAGAGCGGTATGCTGAACAGGGCACGGAACTACCGGATGAAGAAGTGAAAAAGGCGGCAGATAACTTGTTGAGGTATTGTAATCGAATAGTTGATATTTCCACTGATGGAGATAAGTTATAGCTATAAACAAATTGAGTAACCGACATGGAAAACACTGCTGCAATAATAAGTCCTTTTATCGCCTTAGTTAGCGGATTAGTCCTTTGGTTCCTTAATGAGATAGGAAAACGAAAAACAGCCATCTACTTAGAAAAGCTCAAATTATATGAAAGCCTTATGGGGTCCGTTCATAGTTTTTATGAAGGGTCGAATAGCAAAGAGGCAAGACAAAGCTTCAATGATAATATTCGCATTGCGTGGATATATGCCTCAAAAGAAGTCATAGAGAACGCGGACGCATTTCTGGAAACTACACGTACAGGAAATACATCCTCATACGAAGACAGAGAAGATGCCCTTGATGCTCTAGCTAGAGCCATTAGAAGCGATATGAAACTCCCTTTGCCTAAAGCTAAGTTTAAAACTTGGATTAGTAATTGAAATTTGCAAATGTGATTTTAGGCATCTGTAAAATAAGCAAACGAGTGTTCGGACAGGTTCGCAAACCGTCCACAACGCTCCGCCATTTCAAACAGGAAAAATACAATTACGACTTAACGCCGCGGATCGCATCGAGTAGTGCGGCAACGCCTTGGAATTGAATTGAGCGAAAAGCTTACGCTTTCTTGCGACTCTCTAGCTTACGCAACGCGACGTAAAAAGTCGGGGTAAGGAACAATCCGAAAAAGGTCACTCCCAACATGCCCGAAAATACGGCAATGCCGAGCACTTGTCTCATTTCCGCACCGGCCCCCTGCGAAAGCACCAATGGCAATACCCCCATAATGAAGGCAAAGGACGTCATTAAAATTGGACGTAGACGAAGACGGCTAGCTTCGATGGCCGCTTCAACGATGGATTTTCCCTGATGCTCAAGCTCGCGCGCAAACTCAACAATCAAAATCGCATTCTTCGTGGCTAACCCCATCAGCACGAATAAACTGATTTGCGTGAAAATATTGTTGTCACCATTACTCAACCACACCCCTACCAATGCTGAGAGCATACTCATCGGCACAATCAGAATGATAGCAAGAGGGAGTGTTAGACTTTCATACTGAGCCGCCAACACTAAAAAGACCAAAAACAACACCAAAGGAATCACAAATAAGGTCGTATCACCTGCCAGAATTTGCTGATAGGTCAACTCTGTCCACTCAAACCCCATCCCTTTGGGCAAGGTTTCAGCTAAGATTTTTGTAATCGCATCTTGCGCCTGCCCCGATGAATATCCCGGCGCGGCATTGCCATTTAAATCGGCTGCACGAAAGGCGTTGTAACGCTGCGCCGATTCCGGACCAAAGGTTTCAGACACAGAAAGCACAGAACCCAAAGGCACCATTTCGCCTTTATTGTTTCGCACCTTCAATCGCAAAATATCTTCTGGCGCATCCCTAAACTGTTTTTCCGCCTGCGCAATCACCTGATAGGTGCGGCCAAATTGATTGAAGTCGTTGATATAAAGCGACCCCAGATACACTTGCATCGCTTCAAATATTTCATCAACCGCAAGCCCGAGCTTCATGGCTTTGGTGCGATCCAAATCAGCGTAAAGCTGCGGCACGTTAATTTTATAGCTTGAAAAGACACCCGCTAACTCCGGACTTTGCTGAGCTTTCGCCGTCACCTGCCCTAATACTTCATTTAATGTCGCATAGCCTTGGTTAGCACGGTCCTGAATTTGCAGCTTAAAGCCACCAATGGTTCCCAAACCTCGTACCGGCGGAGGCGGGAAGATCGCGATAAATGCTTCCTCAACATCATTATATTTAGATTGCAATTGCTGAGATATAGCGAAGCCTGAAAGCGACGCATCGGTGCGCTCCTCAAACGGATCAAGCGTAACAAACACAATGCCAGCACTCGGAGAATTGATAAACCCGTTAATAGAAAGCCCCGGAAACGCCACCGCACCTGACACCCCAGGGGTTTTCAGCGCAATTTTTGACATTTCCCGTATCACTTCTTCTGTACGGTCAAGCGTAGAGCCATCAGGCAATTGGGCAAAACTCACCAGATATTGTTTGTCTTGAACAGGCACGAAGCCGGCAGGCACAACCTGAAACATGCCGTAAGTCGCAACAAGTAAAAGCATATACACCATCATGCCTAAACCACGTCGTTTAATTGTGCCCTTCACGCCAATAGCATACGCATCCGACCGGCGCTTAAAGAAACGGTTAAACCAATGGAAAAACCCACCGAATAATGTGTCCATTAAACGAGTCAACCAATCACGCCCTTCACCTTCTGGCTTTAATAGCAAACGAGACATTGCAGGACTAAGAGTCAGCGAATTAAACGATGAGATCGCCGTAGAGATAGCAATGGTCAGTGCAAATTGCTGATAGAATTGCCCCGTTAGACCACTGATAAAAGCAATCGGGATAAACACCGCTAACAAGACCAGCGTGGTTGCAATAATCGGACCGGTCACTTCCTGCATGGCTTTAATCGTAGCATCTCTTGGGTTCAAGCCATCATCAATGTTACGCTCCACATTCTCGACCACAATAATTGCATCATCTACCACAATACCAATGGCTAAAATCAAACCGAACAATGACAGCACATTGATGGAAAAACCAAACACATGCATCAGTGCGAAGGTACCAACAATCGATACCGGCACCGCCAACAGCGGAATAATGGCAGCGCGCCAGCGTTGTAAAAACACGATAACGACCAACACAACCAATGCTACTGCCTCAACCAGCGTTTTAATCACCGCTTCAATCGAGCCGCGCACGAAAATGGTCGGGTCATAGACCACGCTATATTCCACCCCTTCGGGGAAGTTTTCGCTTAACTCTTTCATACGGGCACGTACATCACTAGAGATATCCAACGCATTCGCACCGGGTGACGCAAAGATTGGAATGGCGACCGCATCTTTATTATCTAACATAGAACGTAAGGCATACTCAGACGCACCAAGCTCAACAATTGCTACATCACTCAATCGCGTTACCTGACCGCCTTCACCGATACGAACGACAATCTCTTCAAATTCTTCCTGAGTCTGCAAGCGACCTTTGGCGTTAATAGGTAATTGCATCTCAACCACATCAGCATATGGCGCGCCACCAATCACACCTGCAGCAACTTGAACATTCTGACTACGCACTGCGCGCACCACGTCACCTGCAACAAGATTACGCTCTGCCAGCTTTTCTGGGTCTAGCCACAAACGCATCGCATAATCACCTGCTCCGAATAAACGCACCGACCCAACACCACCAATTTTTGATAGTTGGTCTTTCACATTGAGCACTGCATAATTTCGCAGATACAACATGTCGTAACGATCATTGGGTGACTTCAAATGCACCACCATTGTTAGGTCTGGCGAGCTTTTGACAGAGGTCACTCCAAGCTGACGTGTGACATCAGGTAATCTCGGCAACGCCTGAGAGATACGGTTTTGTACTAGCTGTTGCGCAAGGTCTGGGTCAGTACCGATTTCAAAGGTGACAGTAAGCGACATACGCCCGTCGGTCGTCGATTGGGAATACATATAGAGCATTCCCTCAACCCCGTTAATTTGCTCTTCCAGCGGTGTGGCTACGGTTTCTGCAATCACTTTCGGGTTAGCACCGGGGAATTGCGCATTAACCACAACAGAAGGCGGCGATACTTCAGGGTATTCAGAAATTGGCAGGCTGAACATTGCCATCAACCCCGCCAGAAAAATCACGACGGATAACGCACTAGCAAAAATAGGGCGATCGATAAAAAAGGTAGATATATTCATGGCCGATCCCCCCCGATCAAAGCACTAATGGGTTATGGTGATTGCGTTATTTCGCTTCTTCGTTCAGCGCCAATTGATCAGAATCGCTGGACTCTTTGCCATCTTGCTTGACACTAACCGGCTCAACAATGCTGCCCGGTCGGACACGCTGTAGACTATTCACCAATACTTTCTCGCCCGCTTCAACGCCACGCAGCACGACACGTTTTCCATCAATGTAGCGCCCAAGCTTAACTTCACGATAGGTGACTTCATTTGCATCAGACACAACATAGACATACTTCTTGTTCTGATCGGTATTGATCGCACGGTCACTCACCAAAAACGTTGGCTCTGCATTCGCCGAACCCAATCGAATATTGGCATACATACCGGGTACGAGCGCACCATCCGCATTATCTAAAATCGCACGCGCACGGATCGTACCAGACGTCGTATCTAGCTGATTATCGAATGAATGAATCACGCCTTGATATTCCATGCCGTCATTTGGAAGCGACAGCGCTACCGGCATCTCTTTATCCTTAGATGCACGCACGGTCTTAAGATAGGTTTGCTCATCCACATCAAATTCAGCATAGAGCTTATCGGTGGATACAATCGACGTTAGAACAGGAGCATTACCGCCTGCCTCAATCACATTACCCACGGTAATTTCTGCACGGCTAATCTTTCCGGAAACCGGCGCTTTAATGTGCGCATACTCATAGTTTAATTCAGCCTGTGTGAGCACAGCCTTAGCGGCATTCACATGTGCCAGCGCCACTTTATAGGCGTTATTTGCTGTGTCAAAACGACTAGTCGAAATAATCTTTTTCTTCACCAAATTACCCGCCCGGTTCAATTCGATCTGGGCAAGCTTCACTTGAGATTGAGCAGCCTGTAAAGACGCTTTGGCCTGCTCTAGCGCTGCCTTATAAGGGCGCGGGTCGATCACAAATAATGGATCACCGGCTTTGACATTAGCCCCCTCTTCAAACAACACTTTCGTTATTGTGCCGCCAACACGTGGTCGCACATCAACATGTTCTATCGCTTCTAGCCGACCAGAAAATTCACTCCAATGGCGAATATGTTCTGCTTTGATGATCGCCACTTCTACTTTCTGAGGCGCTTGCTGTTCAGCAGCTTGTCCATCTTCTGCATGCGCAGTATCCGTGACATAACACATGCCCCCAACCACTGTAAGTGCAACGGCAGCAGCTACGCCAGCAATCGCTGTGTTGGTCTTAAGGTAGTGTGTAAATACTGACATCATAATTTCTTTCCAGTTCGTGGGATGAATACGTGATTTCCAATTCTCTACGCATTCAGCTCCTGCATTATGTGATACGCATCACTTCATCACGCTTATTTGTGTAACCAAGCATATTTCTCGCGTGATATTTCCATCTGGCTCCGCGCCGAATCCAAACGCTTAGCAAAGTCATTGAAGTAAGAATCACTACTTAAAAACTCTTCAGATTCATTCGATAGGGTCGGTATCATGACAGTCTCCTTTTCTACCCTTTCCACACTTAAGCATACCGGTTGGTATGTTTTCTGAACCCACTAGTAACATACCGGTCGGTATGCGTCAATGGGCAAATAGTATAAAAATGAATCAAATACCTTAACCAGCTGTTTTTAATAGTATTAAGAAAATCAGCAAAACAAGCAAAGCTAATAGCGCGTTAAAGGCGACTCCGCAAAAAACAAAGATAAGATAGAACAATCGGTATATTAAGTGCTATGCACCCGCCGCAGAAACCATATTTTCTGATTCATTATCAGCATATTGCTGAGGTTCAGACACCCTAAACTCACGCTTCAAATCGATCACGCGATAGATAGATTCTCGTAAATCCCGCTTCACCACATCCAAACTGCGATACAAGCGACCATAAGATAACAGGCCCATCACACAGTTCAGCAACATGCGCCCAACCTGCTCAGGGTCAACATCTCCCTCCAGCTTACCATCCGCTTTCAGCGCGCGAATAAGCGCCGTATTGTACTTAACCGCATTATCAGCCATTACCATCGCAGCGACACGCACCTTTTCTTCACCTGCTCCACTCTGCACACCAGACGTAAAGAATGGGCAACCAGAAACAGGGTTATCATCATGCTGATTTTCCTCTTGTTTCTTGACGATATAGCCAACCAAATTCTCCAATTGCTCTAACGGTGTAAAGCTGGGTGAGAATATCTGATCAAGATCCAGTTTCATGCCATCCCAATAATATTGGGATGATTCATAAAACAAGTCAGCCTTCGTCTCGAAATAGTGATAAAAGCAGCCCTTTGTGACACCAGCCTGCTTACAAATTTCAGCCACACCAACCGTTGCGTAACTACTCTGCCATACCAAATCAATGGCAGTGTCCATGAGTTTATTTTTTGTCTCGGTAGGTTTTCGCATGTATTGAACCTCATTTCTCATTCAACGGCCCATTATACATACCAGTCGGTATAAATCAAGGTTTGTCTAGTATGAACGAGCAAAACCTCAATCAATGATATCTAGTAGGAAGGGTTTTACGACTTAACGCCTCGGATAGCATCCAGTAGTGCGGCAACACCTTGGAACTGAGTAGATTGCACTTTCGTTTCAGGCTCAGAAGGCTGGCTTTGCTGGGTATGTTTCTCAAAGCTCGTCTTCTCAAACATATCCGGGGCTTGAGCAGGAGGCTTCATACCAAGCGTCTGCATCGCAGCATTCAGACCATTACCCGCCAATCTCCATGCACCACCAGCATCCAACCCATTAAAGGTGATGTTTGACGACTCATGAAACGGCATCACAATTTGTTGCTTTGGCCCCTTAGGCGACACATAAAAACATGCTTGAGGTGAAATCGCACCCATCACATGCTGCGTTAGCGTCTCTTCATTAAGCCCGGTATTTTGTGGTGTTAAACCAAACTGCTCCATAACAGATTTAGCCAATGCCTGATGCTCTTCGGTAGAAAGTGGTGCATATAAATCTTTATCAGACAGCGCATCTTTCCTTAAAGATGCGGGATAAATTTTCATGTGCATATCGCGTGAATCACTGCTCCAACCATAACTTGAATGCAGTTTATCACCAGTCAGTAGCGGCACACCTAAATTACCATTGAATGCATCAATCCGCGTATTAAAGAGCTTTGGAAGATCAATATCGGCCATCAATACGCGCTGTCGAATATAAGATAGGTTTCCGACATGCTTATCTGTCTCACTTGCAGGAGCAGACGTTTTCTTTGCACCATCAACAAAACGGTCTAACCCGGCACCCGGCGCGACGATCGCCTTACTGAAATGCAATTGCTCACCATCCATGGTCTGCAATACCACTCTATTGTCAGCCGTATCCGCAATATGAGAAACCGGTGTCGCGAAATGAAAACGTGCACCATTCTTTTCCAACTCACCAACGGCAACTTGTAAAATCGCTTCCGTATCCATGGCACCGCAAACGCTTGCCTTTTCTGCGCCATAGCCATTCTCTAACAACACAGCTGCTTGATCTGATACTCCATGACATACTCCCGGGAACAAACGCTTTGCCTGCTTGCCCGATATTTCTAAATAGCCTTTCTGTGCGTGTAACCCCGCCTCTTGCAGTGACGCTAATTTCTTCTGATACGTGCCATCACCACGCCCTGCTTCTGATACATATAGATTAGCTCTTGGGGTAAGTAGCGTTCTGCTGCCCGGCATACCCTGATGCAAGTGACGATAGCGCTGTTCTGTTATGGGCAATTGAGCATCATGGTCTAATGCCTGCTGTAATTCCTCTATCATGCCGACTGTTTGCGACACAACAAACCGCTCAGATGCATCATGTCCCATCTGGCGAATCATGCGATTGCCAGATGCACCCATACTCGCAATATGCGCACCGTGATCGCTGCCTGCTTTATAGGCTTCAGCTGGCGTCGTCTCGAATACATCAATAGCGATTGATGGGTTTAGTTTATGTAAAAACCAAGCCGAGCCCATGCCGGAGATTCCTCCGCCAACAACAGCAATATTCGGTTGATTATTGGTATATCTAGCCATGCTTCATTATGGCTTATAATGTAAAGTGAATGTGTGACGTTTTAATGAAAACTCATAGGCTTGGCCGGGTTTTTAGCTTTTTTCTAAAGCCCGCCCCTGCTCTACTTTCTTGAGCAATCCAGACCATTGCTGGCGTGCATTCTCAGCATCTTTGGCGTCAATCCGCACCTGATGCGTGCATTGATGAACAAAGCGGTCACTCTCATCTGGGCGATCCCCTGCCCCCACTTCGGCAGATTTAATACCGCCCACACGTTTGGCTCTAACCACCACGTCTTTTTTACCGTCACCACGCAAATTATCATCTAGTGTGACTCCGGCCTGTGTGATGCCAAGTGTAGAACCAAGCACCGTAAGCTTATCATCGGGTATGGTGTGGCCTGTACGCTCATTTATACGGCGCATCGCCCCAGTAATAAGCGGCTCTGGCGACGCAGTAATCACCGTGACATGACCATCGAGCTTTTGTGTGTAATCAGAAAAGAAGGCTAACGCCTCATCATAAATCAAATGCTGATCGAGCAATGCATCACCTATAGACTCACCCACTTTCTCTAGCACTTCTTGGCTCAGTGGCGTTCCTTCTGGGATACCCGTTTTCTGTGCCGTTAATGCCGTGACCGTCGGGCTGATCGCCGCAGATATAGCGCCGAGCTTTTGATCAGAAGGCATATTCGAGCTGTAAATGCGCTTGGCTTCATCATTTGGCACTAGACCAAACTCATTACAGCCTAACAAAAAAGAATTGGTATTGATGGTAATCGTGCGATCAAAATCAGAGAAGCAATAGCGCTGACCTGGCGTAACGCTCTTTATAAATGCTTCTTTTTTCATCATGCTTTGCCTTGGCCTCCGGCACGCTCATTTGCCTGTTGTCTCAATTCACGCAGCGTACTGGTATGATATTTACCTAAAGACTTCGTGTCTATTTGCATCGTCGAAACATCCACTTTTGGCAATTCATCCATACCCGCATGTTTACGTGCATTATTGATAACATCTACATAAGGCTCCATCACCTGATAAATATCACCCAACACTGATCGTATTTTGTCTGCATCCAGCGATCTGCCTGATTTCAACGCGCTAGAAGTAGCCAAGTTATCTCCCTTAGGCCCTAGCTTATCGGCAAGTGTCGGACGGAATGAGTGCTTATATTTAAGATTCGCAATTTCATCCAGATCATCATGCATCTGACGGAATGCGCCTTGGCCCAACCCTTTGTCAAATCGCGCCTCAAATGCATCTCGCGCTTCCTCATAACTTTTCACATCGCCATCATGCCTATGCACGCTAAGCAAATGCCCCCATATTTTGCCTTCCTTACCCGCCATATTTTGTTCATTGACAGGTCTTTGTTCTGCTTTCAGCTCAGCCTCTGCTAAATTTTTAATATGTTGAGACAATATGTCATGGCACTGACCATAAATATAAAAGCCGTCTTTAATGTAATTGCCAAAAAACTGAATGCCCTTTTCACCATACATACGGTTCTCGGCCTCAAGCACCAATGCCTCATCTAGCCCCTTACCGATACGCTGACGCGAAAGCTCGCGTTTATCGTTCATGCTATATACACAACGTTGCCAGCCTCGATAGGTCTCTTTAATCACATCACCCGGCTTCGCGCGGTCTGGGTCATGAGCGGCCTGCTCATATTTTACTGAGCGGAATGTGTTAATGTGTTGCGCTTCATGTAAGCCAAAACGCTCCGTATATTTGATACGCTCATCTTCAGACTTCATCTCAATTTGTGCCGGATATACCACATTACGATATCCCGATTCTTCTTCGATGTAAGCACGTGAAATCGGACATGGAGCAATACCAACAGCTTCCTCATAGAATGGTAGCAACATCGGGAAGACATGATTCAGACCAGCTTCTTCGACTGCTTTTTTCAAGATACGACCATTCATCTCATACTGCGTGATCTCTTCACGCTTTTTAGGATCATCCAGCAAATATCTAAAAGAAGCAGATGCAAAAAACTCGTCGCCCGTACGTAAACGCTCGAAACCATATTTGATGAACATATCCTGATATTCAGGCTCTAACTCGCGCTTCCATTCTGCGTTATCAAGCTTGGCCATATATTCGCGATGTTTGCGGTTTGCCGATAATGGGAAGAACTGCCCTTTAACATTCGTCTTCGACGGCACGCTATGCATAAGCATCCAATTCTCAGACTTCACTTCTGGCTTAACAGGCGTGTACTGTTTCGCATCAATACGCTCTGAAGGCTCTATCTGGGCGGCCTCGGCCAAAGCCTCGAATAACTCATCATTAGATGCCGTACGCTTATCAGGGTCAGCCTCGAGATTGGTTAAGCACAAATCCACTAATTTCTTATGGCGGCTCTCATCATAGTGATCCGACGATTCAATACTCGCACGAAGCTTTTCAAGGTTCAGAATATTGTTTCGTTCCGCCGGGACACTCGGATCTTTCTTATCATCATCTACCGCATCTACCAAAAGGTTGCGGCCAAAGAACAGATTGAGAATAAGCGATGCATTACCATAGGCCTCAGCTTTAGGGCCGTTAATTTCTACGCTATTATTATTCAATTGCTCAGGCGCTCTAAAGTAACTCAGATTCGCACCCTTCTCCCACGAATGGGGAGGACCATGGCGAGGCCGCGCACTTTTAATGCGCACCATTTCTGTATCTTTTCCACTTACACCACCAGCGCCAAAATCGAGCAATCGCGCTTCCATTCGCCCGCTCTTATCATTGCGAACAATAATGTTGTTGGCATGTTGATCTAAATGCGCAACACCAATCGAATTCAAAAACGATGTCGCATTTAATACCGAGGCGCATATGTCATACTTGTCTTTATCCGATAGGTTTTTGAACTCGTGCTTTAGGAGTGGTTGCCCCTCCATATACTCCATAACAAATGTCTGGGAGTTGATATCAAAATCCAATAATTCAGGGAATGGCGCGATCTCTTTTCCCGTTGGGTCATGTCGCTTCCATTGATAGGTTGCACGCAGCAAGGCTATCAGTTCATTTTGAAAAGCCCCTAAGCGTGATTCGGTCTTCACCACCATTTTACGTGGCCCTTGGCCATCAAATTCATCTAGCTGAATTTTTGAACCATTTACAGTGATCGCACCATCGTGCTCTTCTACCGGCTCACCATCCACCGTTACTTCTTTACGGGTTTTGCCGTCTTTATACTCAACCAGGAAGATTGAAGAACGGCCATCTTGCTCTTGGAATGTATCGATATGCTCAGGACCATCCAGAGCATCATTCAACTTTGTATTAATGGGAGAACGTTTGCTAGCGCGTCTCAAAGCGCCACTATCACGCGTTACTCTACTTGAAAAATCTGGTCGTTGCACCGACACCTCCAATTTACGAACTCAGTTGATAATGATTATCACAATCAATAAAGCGCATAAAAGTTAATATTCCATTTATTTAGTATACAGGCTGATTATGAAGAACTTATGACACGTTAATGACATTTTGGTCAGGATTTACCTGCGATTCAGCCAAATGCGTAGTGTGTGGAGCATTGAGTTTCTCTATTTGCTGCATGAGGTATTCATCTGAGAATGTAGAGCGGATTTTCTCACCCACCACTCTCGCCAAACGAACCGAAGCCTTTGAAACATCTGGCTCTTTCATGGCCTGAATGACTTGACCATTAATAAAACTGGCCACTTCCCTAATTTCTGCTGGCGAAGCGCTCGCCTCTTCTGGCGCCACAAATCGCAAGACATTCACATTTTTAGATATGGTATTCAGCAATTGTTGAGAGCGAATCAAGAAACCTAAAGCCTCTGACGCCTGATTAATGTCTCCAGACAGCCCTTTCACCGTGACATCCTGACGGTCTTTTTGTGTAACCCCATCTTTGAGACGCTGCATGGATTGGATATAATTGTCAAAATAATCCTCTGGCCGCTGCAGTGCTTCAGGACGATCCGTGACTAACAAACCTGACTGCAAAGACGTGTCTTTTTGAATATGAGGAATAGATGCTTGCATGTGATCAATAAAGCCACCAATAGAGCTCTGTGCCCGATCTGCATACTCACTCGCAATCTGCTTATTGATGCGCGTCATTTCACGTGCGGATAGCGCGCCATAACTGACCGCTAATGGCAAGGTGGCCGCCTGCAATGTTGCGGATCGTAGGTTTTTAGGTGTTATAAACGCCTTCTTACCCTGCGACATACCACTAACACCTAACAGGTAATTCTCGACCAATACGGTTGGGAAGTGGAAGATTTGGGCAATAAAGTTTCGCTCAAACTCTTTATTCAGCTCATGTTTAAATTCAGGACGTGTCAGGTGAGACATCGCCGTTGAATACATAGAAGGCATCTGATCATCGGTGGAGTGCCATGCATTCTCTTTATGCTTAAAGGCACCAAGCGTATGGCTTGATGTCTCATCTTTACCTTCATAAAATTCTGGTACAATCATCTGCTCCAGACTCTTCATATATTCATGGCTATAGGTGCCATAGGTGGAATGCAGCAATGCGCCCAGATCGGCTGTTTCCATCAAAGTCTGCGCCGATAAATTCGCAAAACGCAGCAACGTATTGGTATCTGCCTTCTTAAGCCCCTTATCCGTTGCAATCAGCAGATGTCCATCCTGCACGATCAGGCCAGCCTGCTGAGCAGACTCTAAAATATGATCAGAGAATGTATTGAGTTCTTTATCATCCCATATCAATTTATTCGGTGCGACATATTCCATAGAAAGAATGTCAGACACGCTATGCTCCATCAGCATATTGACAAAACCAATCATCAACAGCGCGTCCCCTTTAGACTTCGCCCCATGCTCTGCAATTTCTAAGAGGTGATTCGGCAAGCTTTGCTGATCAGTAATACCAAAGAACTCTGATAGCACCGCCTCTTGCTTCTCATGCGCTAAAAAGGCTAGTGAACGGAATTGCTCTGCTAGTTTTTGATAGTGGGTGCCATCGCGTTTATCGGCCGGCACCTGATCGAGCCGGGCGATAGTCTTCGCAATTTTCTCAAGCTCGGTATCATCTGTGATTTTCGCTTTGATTGCTTCATAGTCAGGATCAGCCAATAGCTCGGTGAATACACCTTTATGCAGTGTTTGCACTGTGCGCGCCTTACCGACAGCATCATGTTTAGACTTTCTGAAAAACTCTAACGACACCGTATTACTCACACTGTTAGAAACCGGCGCAGTCAGCATATTAAAGCCTGCAGACAGTAAGTTCGCACGGCTTGGAATAGCTGTACCACCCAAGATCGAACGGTTGGCAATCTGCACCAGTTCGGTGAAGAAATATTGCGGCAAGAAACGACCATAAAGCTTACCCATTTCCCACTTCGTCTCAGGGCGGAACAAGTAATCTTTCAGCCCATAACTTGGCTGATAGAACTGCGAAACCTGCGCCTGCGCAGCATTCACTTCGTTGGTTGGCAGGTCTAATCGTGATGTCTGCAAATAAGAATTCACAAACTCGATTTTTTTACGCGGATCGTTTAATAGCGCTCTTTGTTTTTCCTGCCGGATAGTTTTCACATCATCTTGCGACATAGATGCTTCTAAATCCTGATAATGCTCATCCGCATAATCAAGCAAACGATTGATACGATCAGCGAACTTTTTGTTCATGTATGCTTTCACCTCATTGGCAACAGCAATAATTTCTGCAGGACTAGCTTGCTTATAGCCTTTTAATCGGCCAGATGACTCGGAATGGACCGGCTTCAACATCGCGCTTGGCGGAAGGTCCGGCATAATCATCATACCATTAGCCGTACGGTTAATACGCAATTGGTGATGATCTAGAATATCTGAAATAACAACCGATGCTGCATAGGCACCCTTAGGGCCAAGATATAATTGATCTTGAGGATAAAATTCCTGTGTACTAAGCGCTAAACCACCATCTGCAACCAGACAAGACACATACGCCAAAAATGCGAAGGCATCTTTAGAATTACTAATCTGTTTAGAATCCATAATCGCGCGCATATTCGCACTTGGTTGTTTCTTAGGGTCAAACCAATGGGTGCTAGCACCATTGTCACTATGCAGCCCTGCTTTCTGATCACATAATTCTGCAATCCCCTTACACGCTGTCTCAAGCGAACGTAAGTTAGATGGGCTCATAGCCAATCGGCCTTGAACAAAATCAGTGTAAATACGGTTAGCGTCGTTCAGATTCTTGGACAGCTTCCCAAGCGTAGTATCGCTTTGCTTTCTATTCGCCTCGGAATGTTTGGTTAATTCTGCATCTTGATCACGTAAGTTTAAGGCAAGCGACAACATCTCATCACCAATGCAGCTTAC
>JALEGK010000008.1 GCA_022763105.1 Rickettsiales bacterium
GAATGGCAAGATATAACCGTTAAAGACGAAATGGAACGCAAGCTGGAAGACACGATTCTGACCCGTGCGCGCCAGCTACGTGTAAAAAATCTGGATTAAAATAACGTGACGACAGAACGCTATAACCACCGAGAGTATGAGCCAAAATGGCAAAAACTCTGGGAAGATAAGAAATTATTCGAAGCCAATACGGAAGCGACGGACAAAGAGCCATACTATGTGCTGGAGATGTTCCCCTACCCGTCTGGCAAAATCCATATGGGCCATTTGCGTAACTACACGCTGGGCGATGTCTTAGCCCGCTATAAGCGCGCACAGGGCTTTGAAGTGCTCCACCCGATGGGCTGGGATGCATTTGGATTGCCTGCAGAGAATGCGGCGATTGAGCGCAATGTCCACCCGCAAGACTGGACCTATCAGAACATCGAGGCGATGCGTGAACAGCTCAAATCGATTGGTTTATCCTACGATTGGCGCCGTGAATTCGCGACCTGTGATTCCAATTACTACCAGCACGAGCAACGTTTCTTCCTGAAAATGCTGGAAAATGGCTTGGCCTACCGCAAAGAATCGTACGTCAATTGGGACCCGGTCGACAACACCGTGCTGGCGAATGAGCAGGTGGTCGATGGCCGTGGATGGCGTTCTGGTGCGATTGTTGAGCGCCGCAAGCTTAGCCAATGGTTCTTAAAAATCACCGAATATGCAGAAGATTTGCTCTCAGCACTCGATACCCTGACGGAGTGGCCGGACAAAGTCCGCATCATGCAGGATCGCTGGATTGGTAAATCTTATGGTGCATCCATCGATTTCATCGTTTCAGGCCGCGACGAGAAGCTAACCGTTTATACCACGCGCCCCGATACGCTGTTCGGGATGTCTTTTGCCGCGATTGCGCCTAATCACCCATTGGCACAAGAGCTGGCCGAAGGAAACGCAGAGCTGGATGCCTTTGTAAAAGAATGCGAGCAGCTTGGCACCAGCGAAGAGGCGATTGAAAAGGCCGAAAAGAAGGGCTTTGACACCGGATTGAAGGTGCTTCACCCATTCTCTGGCGAAGAAAAACCACTCTATGTTGCTAATTTTGTTTTAATGGATTACGGCACGGGCGCGATTTTCGCCTGCCCTGCCCATGACCAACGCGATCTAGACTTCGCCCGTAAATATGATTTGCCGGTGACCACTGTGGTCGCCCCGAAAGACGATCAAGGTTTCGAGGTCGCTAATGAGGCTTTCACCGATGATGGTATCATCATCAATTCAGACTTCCTCAATGGTCTGGGTGTAGACGAGGCCAAGGCAGCGGCGATTACTAAATTAGAGGAATTGAAACTAGGCACCAAACAAACCAATTACCGTCTGCGTGATTGGGGCGTGTCGCGTCAGCGCTATTGGGGTTGCCCTATTCCGATCATCTATTGTGACGATTGCGGCACTGTGCCTGTTCCTGAAGATCAGTTGCCAGTAAAACTACCCGAAGATGTTAGCTTCGATAAGCCAGGTAATCCGCTCGATCATCATCCAACCTGGAAGAAGGTTGATTGCCCGTCATGCGGTAAACCGGCCCAGCGTGAGACCGATACCTTCGATACCTTCTTTGAGTCCTCTTGGTATTTTGCGCGCTATATTTCGCCAGATGCTGAAAATGGTCTTGAAAAAGAATCGGTTAATAAATGGATGCCAGTCGATCAATATATTGGCGGCGTCGAACATGCAGTGCTTCATTTGCTGTATTCGCGCTTCTTTACTCGCGCATTACGCGCATGTGGTTTAATCGATCATAACGAGCCATTCAAGGGCATGATGACCCAGGGGATGGTATGCCACCAAACTTTCAAAGATGACGCCGGAAACTGGGTTTATCCGGACGAGGCAATCGAGCAAGATGGGGCATGGGTGAAGATGGATGATAACAGTCCCGTCACCATTGGCCGCTCGGAGAAAATGAGTAAGTCGAAACGCAACACGATCGACCCTCAACACATCATCGATACCTATGGCGCCGACACGGCCCGCCTGTTTATGTTATCCGATAGTCCGCCGGAACGTGATCTGGAATGGACCGAAGCAGGTGTCGATGGCGCATGGCGTTATCTGAACCGTCTGTGGCGTCTGGTCTATGACCCGCTCGATCAGATCAAGGCGAATAACCTAGATGTCAGCGGCGTCGATGAGAAAGACGCGTTAGAGCTGCGTAAGCAAACACATCGTGCGATTCATAGCATTTCTCAAGACATCGAGGCGTTCCACTACAATAAGGTGGTAGCGCGCATTCGCGAGCTAAGTAATGCCATGGCGGCATTATCGCTAGAATCCGAACAGGCAGTGGCGGCCTACAAAGAGGCATTGCTTTCTTTGATCAAGCTAATTCAGCCGCTTATGCCGCATTTGGCAGAGTCCATGTGGGAGCTTTCAGGCCAAGCAGGCTTGGTTTGCGAACAGCCATGGCCATCCTTCGAGAAATCGCTGCTAGAAGATGATACCATCACGCTGGCGGTTCAGGTGAATGGCAAATTGCGCGGCACGATCGAGCTTGCAAAAGATGCCTCAAAAGAGATCGCTGAAGAATCGGCCCTCGCCGTCGATAATGTTAAAACGGCGCTAGAGGGCAAGCAGATCAAGAAAGTGATCGTTGTGCCAGGAAAGATTGTCAATGTGGTGGCTGTGTAACCTTTTGTTATTCATTGGCTTGTTGCAGGTCTCGGCCTGCGGCTTTACCCCTATTCATGCCAAAGAATCGCCGATGCAGCTAGAAATTGCTGACATGTTGGAGGCGATTCAGATCACGGCGCCTCGCGGTAAGCATGGCGAAATGTTCAAAGCAGCGCTCGAAGATCAGCTCAATCCGATGGCGAATCCCATTCGTCCGGCCTATCGGCTCGTGACCAGCATCAGCAATACCGCCGAGCCGCTGATTATCCAGTCCGACGGTACGGCAGCGCGCTATCGTATCCAAATTAACTCAAGATATGAGCTGGTTAGAATATCAGACGGCCAAGTGGTCTCGAATGGTAATTTGCGCCGTTCTGTCAGCTACAACGTTTCCGAAGATGATGATTATGCCACCTATATCGAGAAAAAAGATGCGTTTATCAGGGGCTTAACAGAATTGGCCGAAGATTATAAGCTGCGCATAGGCGCTGAAATGGCCAAACGCCTTAAGCCAAGGGCTGGCGTATGAAGCTAAATGCCAAAGAAATCGAGTCTTTTCTCAAAGCGCCGACACAATCTAAAGGCGCGCTGATTTACGGTGCCGATCGCGGCCAGATGCGCCAGCGTATGGATGCGATCGCCGCATTTATTTTGACTGATTTAGCGGACCCATTTAACCGCGTCGATCTGCAATATGACCATATTGTCGATGAACCATCTGCTTTATATGATGAATTAGCCGCGATGAGCTTCACAGGTGATCGCCGCCTGATTGTCATTCGTGAGGCCGGAGACAAGCTCACCAAACATTTGGAAGAAGCCGAAGAGCTGCTTAACGATCAGAATTATCTGATTATTTGCGCCGATGAGCTGACCACGCGTTCTTCGCTTCGCAAATGGGCAGAATCCAGCAAAGCGGTGAGCTCCCTGCCCTGCTACAAAGATGAAGGCCAAGGGCTGGCACAGCTGATTCGCACCACCCTCACAGGCTATGGCTATCGAGCCGATGAGGCTGTGGTGCAATATTTAACCGCACATTTGGGCGGTGACCGTATGGTCGTGCTCGCCGAGCTCGAAAAATTATCGGTTTATTTCGATGGCGAAGAGCATTTGGATTATGAAGAGGTCGTCAAAGCGATTGGTGATAGTGGCGAGAAATCACTCGATGATGTCGCGCAAGCAGCAGCGTCAGGCAATGTGTCGCAGCTTTGCCGAACGCTGGATCGCCTCTATTTAGAAGGCGTACATGCCGTAGCGATTTTGCGTGCCGTGCATCGCTATTTCGCCCGACTTTCAGAGGTGGTATCGCTTTCTAATCAAGGCCAATCCATGATTCAGGCGGTCAAATCCATTCGTCCGCCAGTCTTTTTCAAGCAGCAATCCATCATGGCGTCACATGCTCAGCGTTGGAATGCAGATAAGTTGGAGCGTGCGATGCATCTCATGATGGAAGCAGAAAAAGACAGCAAATTAGGCGGAGATTTATCCTCCGTTATCTGCTCGCATTACCTGATTCGTATAGCAAAAGCAGCGGCTTAGATGCTATCGCCGATGCGGCGTAAGATCTCATCGAGTTGACCAAGCGAATTATACTCAAGCACAACTTCACCGCTCTGCCCTCCCCGCTCATTGATCGCTACACTCAAGCCAAGGCTTTGAGAAAGTGTTTGCTCTAGGGCAATGATATCCGCGTCTTTCTCTTTTGAAGGTCCGGCAGAAGCAGGCGCATCCGATTTTGGTTTGGATGTGCCACTTTTCACAGCCGGTGGAGCATCGATATCGCCACCTTTCACCAAAAGTTCGGCTTGGCGCACATTTAAGCCTTCTTTTACAATGCGTTGAGCTAGCTCCACCGGCGCGTCGGCATTCAGTAATGCGCGCGCATGGCCCATGCTAAGCTCACCTTTATCCATATAGACTTTAATTTCATCTGGCAGAGACAGCAGACGCAGCAGGTTAGCAACATGGCTTCGGCTTTTGCCAACGGTCTTAGAAACCTGGTCTTGCGTGTAGGTGAATTCGTCTATCAGGCGCTGATACCCCGCCGCCTCTTCTAAAGGCGTCAGGTCTTGGCGCTGGACGTTTTCAATAATCGCCAATTCAAGTGCGGTTTGATCGTCGATTTCACGAACAATAACAGGGACTTCGGATAGTTGCGCTATCTTCGATGCGCGCCAGCGACGTTCACCGGCGATAATCTCATACTGCCCTTCTTTACGTGTCGATGGGCGAACCACCAAAGGCTGCATGATGCCGTTTTTCTTAATCGAATCAGCAAGCTCTTGCAGGTTTTCTTCATTAAAGCGGACACGCGGCTGGAAAGTGCCGGCATGTAATTGATCAATGGCCAAGCTGTTCGTACCTGCGCCACTGTTTGGCGCGGCTTCGGTTGGCTGTGACGGTTCGCCTGACATGCTTTGGCTATATTCTTCACCCATAAGCGCAGACAGGCCTTTGCCCAGGCCCTTTTTTGCTGGAGCGGAACTCATACTTTTCTCCTTTGGTTTTGCGTGCATTAGGCTGCCGTTCTAATAAAGCGCTTTTCGCGTTTGATCACTTCTTTAGCCAAACGGATATAGGCTTGTGAGCCTGCACATTTCATATCGTAAACAATCGCAGGCTTGCCATGTGATGGCGCCTCTGAAATGCGAATATTTCTAGGAATTACAGTTTGATAGACATCGTCACCCAAAAACTCACGCACATCATTTTCGATATGCTCGGTCAGCTTGTTGCGACGGTCATACATGGTAAGCACCACGCCATGAATGGACAAATCTGGGTTTAGCTTACCCTGAATCAGACGCACTGTCTTAAGTAGGTGGCTGAGACCTTCCAGCGCGTAGAACTCACATTGCAGAGGAATCAGGACAGAATCAGACGCAGCGAGTGCATTAATCGTCACTAAGCCCAAAGATGGCGGGCAATCAATCATCACGTAATCGTAATGAGCAGCAGAAGGCCTGATTGCATCGACCAATTGATATTCGCGATTCTCCATATTCACAAGTTCGATCTCGGCGCCAGATAAATCGATGTTAGATGGCACAATATGCAGACGCGGGATCGCGGTTTCCTTCGCGGCGCGGTGAGCGACTGTGTCGCCAATCAGAAGATCGTAACTGGTCACACGTCGATCTGCCGGGTCAATACCCAATCCGGTGCTGGCATTTCCCTGAGGGTCTAAATCAATCAGAAGAACGCGTTGTCCGATGGCGGCCAGAGCGGTTGCCATATTAACGGCGGTCGTGGTTTTGCCGACACCACCCTTTTGATTTACGATTGATAGAATTCGTGACATGGTTACCTCTTCCTTATGTCTGACGCGATGATAACAACCGATGCAGGATGTGTTATGCTTGGGCGGGTCTGGTAAGCGAACTCCCAGTCTTGTTTCGCCTCTTCTATTTCTCTAGCGTAGTTTTCCCCTTTTGGAAAGACGCAAATTGTCCCCTCCTCTATATTATGCGCCGCTAGGGCGAATAATTTAGATAAAGAAGCGCATGCACGAGAGGTAATGGTATGGGCTGTAAGTGAGACATTCTCAGCACGTTTGTCTAGGATTGCGCAGTTTAGGCCGAGCGTATTTTTGCATTCTTTCAGGAATATCGCCTTACGCTGGTCACTTTCTACTAAGTGGATATCTTCAGCGCCCATAATAGATAAAATCAGCCCCGGCAGCCCTGCCCCGCTCCCTATATCAAGGATGGTTTGGTGTGAATCAATGAGTGGATAAAGCTGTGCACAATCGAGAATATGTCGATTCCATATGTCAGAGACAGTAGTCGGGCTAATGAGGTTTATTTTGCTTTGCCACTTCATCAGCAGATCGACATACTGATTCAGCTGGTCATATGTTTCACGTGAAACATGAAGATGGTCAGAGAAGGTTTGGTAATCCATTATCGGTTATCGTGACTTCTTTTGATGTGAGCCAAGATGGCAGTAACGGCTGCCGGTGTAATTCCCGGAATCCGACTGGCCGCTCCAATCGTCTCTGGAGATCGTGCTTTGAGTTTCTCTTTCACCTCATTTGATAGAGAGGCAATATCATCATAGGTCAGCGTATGAGGAATACGTAATTTCTCATCCTTCTTAAATCCGGCGATATCGGCTTGCTGTCTCTTTAGGTAATTATGATAAAGCGCTTCAATAGAAAGCTGCTCCACCACATCAGATCTGATCTCTTTAAGTTCTGGCCATAACTCGCACAGCTTCTCAAATGAAATATCTTTATAGCTGAGCAAATCAAAAACAGAGCGCTTCACGCCATCTTGATTGAGTTTAATGCCATGTTGAGTTGCTTTGTTTGGGGAGATGGTGAGTGAATGCATTAGACTTCGACTCTGATCAATCAGAGAGGCTTTTCCCTCAAACACCTTACGTCGATCATCGCTCACACATCCAATAGTAATGCCCATAGGGGTCAATCGAAGATCGGCATTGTCAGCTCTTAGGCTTAATCGATATTCAGAGCGTGAGGTGAACATCCGATATGGCTCTTTCGTTCCTAAGGTAATGAGGTCATCAATCAAAACCCCGATATAGGCATCCGACCGATCAAGAGTAAATGTTTCACGTGAAACAGAAGAGAGGGCGGCATTCAATCCTGCCATCAAACCTTGGGCTCCTGCTTCCTCATATCCTGTCGTGCCATTGATCTGACCTGCCAAATAAAGTCCCGATACTTTCTTGGCTTCTAATGTCGCTCTCAATTCTCGTGGATCGACATAATCATATTCAATCGCATAACCTGGTTGCAAGATGACGGCATCTTCCAATCCGGCGATATGTTTTAGAATGGCTTGTTGGACATCTTCCGGAAGTGATGTCGAGATGCCATTGGGATATACCGTATCATCATCTAATCCTTCTGGCTCCAGAAAAATCTGATGACGTTCTTTATCGGCGAAGCGGACAATCTTGTCTTCGATAGATGGACAATAGCGAGGACCCGAACTCTCAATCTGGCCGGAATACATCGGCGCGCGATCTAGATTGTCGCGAATGATTTGATGCATCTCCTCAGAGGTGTGAGTGATATAACATTTGATCTGGGGCACGGTGACTTTATCCGTCAGATACGAAAAGGGGCGAGGGACGTCGTCGCCAGCTTGTGGTGTTAGGATATCCCAATTGATGGTTTTGCCATCCAGCCGTGGTGGCGTTCCGGTTTTAAGGCGACCCATATTGAGGCCCAAATTATAGAGTGTATCGGATAGGCCAATCGATGGCGCTTCGCCGACACGGCCAGCAGAGATTTGTTTCTCACCAATATGCATCACACCTTTTAAGAAGGTGCCGGTGGTCAAAACGACATGATGGGTTTCGTATCGCTCGCCTGAAGCGCCGATCACAGCCATGACCTTGCCATCAGCGATCTCGATATCTTCGGCGGAGTCTGCCATAATAGAGAGATGCTCATATTCCGATAAAATAGATTGGACGGTTTCGCGGTATAGTTTGCGGTCAGCCTGAGCGCGTGGGCCGTGAACGGCAGGGCCTTTACTTTCATTGAGCATGCGATAATGAATCCCCGCGCGATCAATCGCGCGGCCCATAACACCATCTAGGGCATCGATCTCACGAACCAGAGTCCCTTTGGCAATCCCTCCAATAGCCGGGTTGCAGGACATTTGTCCGATCGTATCTACTTTATGGGTAAGGAGTAGGGTGCTAGCCCCCATACGGGCAGATGCCGCGGCAGCTTCGGTGCCGGCATGTCCGCCTCCAATCACAATCACATCAAATTTCATAGCTCACCTCACGTTTTACGTGAACGTTATTTTCCAATACAAAAGGAATGAAATATCACGTCTAATACTTCATCCAGATCGATTTTGCCAGTGATATTACCAATCGCAAATGCGGCGCTGCGGAGGTCTTCACATTTCAATTCCAGCTCATCCTGACTGACCGAATCACGTAATCGAGACAGGGCCGATTGCAATTGCTCACGGTGTCGCGCGCGTGTGATGACGGGGTTGGCATCGGCCGAGATACGGTGACGGATATGGGTTTTGAGTGATTCGATCAATGCATCAAAGCCGTCGCCGGTTTTACACGAAATGGCGATGGTCTTTAACCCAGAATCGAGGGAGTCGGGGTCGTGATCAGATAAATCCGTCTTATTCAGAATAAGCAGTGTGTTATCACCAGAAGCATCGATGTTATTGATGTATTCTTCCGCATCCGAAATATTCTCCACCATGAGCAGCGTAATATCCGAATGCTTCGCTCGTTCTTTAGCGCGTTTTATACCTTCTTTTTCAATTGCTTCTTCGGTCTCGCGTAGGCCCGCTGTGTCAATGAGCGTCACGGCATGGCCATCAATATCCAAATGCACTTCAATCATGTCGCGAGTGGTGCCTGCAATATCTGAGACGATGGCAACATCGCGTTTGGCTAATCGGTTCAACAAGCTGGATTTCCCGACATTTGGCGGACCAATGATGGTGGCGGTTACTCCGCGGCGGATGGTTTCACCCACGCCCTTATCATCAAGCAGCAGCTCGATCTCATCAATGATCTTCTCAATCGATGCATGGCCGTCTTGTGTCACCGATTCGGGGATCTCTTCATCAGGGAAGTCGATATAGGCTTCAAACATCGCCATGGCGTGAATGGTCTGGCTTCTCAGCTCATCATAGATGCGGCTGGCGTCACCCCCCATTTGGCGGATGGCTTGTAAATGTTGCGCGGTGGTGTCTGCATCGATCAGATCGGCTAGGCCTTCTGCCTCTAGCAAGTCAAATTTCTGATTATAAAACGCACGCTTAGAGAATTCGCCTGCCTCTGCGTGGCGTGCATAGGGCAGGGACATGAGCGCATCTAGCAGTAAGTTCTGAATCGCTAAGCTGCCGTGGGTATGGAGCTCCACGACATCTTCGCCAGTAAAACTGGCAGGGCCTTCAAAATACAAACACAGGCATGTATCAATGACATGACCGCTTTCAGGGTGGGTAAGCGTCACTAATGCCGCGTGACGCGGGGCAGGGCGCTTTGCTTTCAATGACTCAAGCGCATTCAGCGCCTTCGGGCCAGAAATCCGCAAGACAGACACGCCCGCGCGTCCGGGCGCTGTGGCCCAGGCGAAAATCGTGTCATCAAATGATGGCTGTAACCCACGCTCTTGCATAATCTCGTTGGTTTTTCCCGCAAATCAATTACAGTGTTAGCAAATCAATCAAGCGCCCTATGTAATCGATCTCATGTCAAAAGCAATGGTAATTCATCAGCCTGGCGGCCCAGAGGAGCTGAAATGGGAAGATGTGCCTATCCCGGAGCCGGGTGATGGCGAGATTCTTATCAAGCAATTAGCCGTTGGAATGAACTATATCGACGTGTTGCATCGCTCCGGTGTGATTCCTGTTGGCGAATTCCCCGCTACCATTGGGGTTGAAGGGGCCGGGCTTATCGTCAAAGTAGGCCCGAACTGCGAATTTGGCTTTAAAGAAGGTGATCGCGTCTGCTATGCGGGCGGGCCGATTGGCGCCTATTCGCAATATCGCACCATCCCAGAGCGCTGGCTGATACGAATCCCAGAGAAAATGTCAAAAGAGCTGGCTGCCAGTGTCATGGTGAAGGGGCTAACCTCTTATTATTTAACAAGACGCACCTTCCGCGTTGATGAGCATACGACCATGCTGGTTCATGCTGCAGCAGGCGGGGTAGGGAGCTTTTTATGCCAATGGGGCAAGCTTTCGGGTGCAACCGTCATTGGGACGGTTGGAAGCTCAGAGAAAGCGCAGCTCGCAGAAGAATGTGGCTGCACGCATATCATCAATTACCAAAAAGAAGATGTGGTCGCCCGTGTGCGCGAAATTACTAATAATGTTGGCTGCAACGTCGTCTATGATTCGGTTGGTATGGCCACCTTTGAGGCATCCATGCAATGCCTGATGCCGTTTGGCTTGCTGGTGAGTTACGGCGAAGCATCGGGTCCGATTCCGCCAGTAGAGCTGGGGATGTTGCAAAAGCACGGCTCAATTTTTGTTACCCGCCCAAGCTTTGAGGATTACGTCGCCAACCACGCTGAATATGTGGTGGGCTGTTCAGACCTGATGAATGCGATTATCAAGGGCGGTATGCGCATTCATGTGAAGCAGAGCTACTATCTGCGAGATGCAGCGCGTGCCCACAAAGAGTTGGCGGGCCGCCAGACGATGGGCGCATCCATATTTTATACCGAAGTTGAGTAGATTAGGCGATTTCTTCTAAGAAGGCAGCCTTGATGAGTGTGCGGGTATAATCATGCTCAGCCGCATCAAACAGCGACGCCGTGTCATTCAGCTCAATCACTTTGCCGTTTTTCATCACCGCGACACGATGGCTGATGGCCCGCACCACGCGTAAATCATGGCTGATGAAGAGATAGGAAATGCCATGTTTGGATTGAAATTTCTTCAATAAATCAATCACCTGAGACTGCACAGACAAATCAAGCGCAGAGGTCGGTTCATCAAGGGCCACAAGCTTCGGTCGTAGAATCATCGCGCGGGCGACATTGATACGTTGGCGCTGCCCACCAGAGAATTCATGCGGGAAACGATGCATCATCTCGGCATCTAAGCCAACTTCATCTAGTATTTGGGCAACCTGACGCGAAAGTTCGTCATCCAGTAGGTGAGGGCGATGCACGCGCAGCCCTTCGGCAATGATATCTTTCACGCTCATGCGTGGATTAAGGCTAGCAAACGGGTCTTGGAAGACGATTTGCAAGTTTTCTCGTAGATGTTTCAATGCCTTATACGATAATCCTTGCAGCGGGCGACCCATAAACACAATCGGGCCATCGCTTTTGATCAGGCGCAAAAGCGCCAGAGCAAGCGTGGTCTTGCCTGAGCCACTTTCACCGACAATGCCCAGAGTTTCGCCTGCTTTTACAGATACATCGACGCCATCCACGGCGCGAACGACCTCTAATGGTTTGCCCCAAAAGCTCTTTTTGATCGGGAAATGCACCTGAAGCCCTTCGGCTGAAATCATATCTTCTGCATGCTCATCAATAGGCAAAGCGCGGCCTTTAGGCTCGGATGCGAGCAGCATTTGCGTGTATTCATGGTTGGGTTTAGCAAAAATCGTCTTCGTTTTACCCGATTCGACGATTTCCCCGTCTTTCATAATCAGCACACGGTCAGCTAAGCGCTCAACAATGGTCAGATCATGAGTAATCAGCAGAATCGACATCTTTTGCTTGGCTTGAAGCTCTTTCAGCAGCGATAAAATCTGGGTTTGCAGCGTCACATCAAGCGCGGTGGTCGGCTCATCGGCAATTAGCAAATCTGGCTCATTCGCCATCGCCATTGCGATCATCACACGCTGCCGCTCACCACCCGATAGTTGATGCGGGAAGACATCGAGCCGGTCTGCGAATTTGGTCAACCCAACCATCTCTAACAGCTCTAACACACGTGCTTTGCGTGTCTCTGCATCGAGTGATTGATGAATCTGCAGCACTTCTTCGATCTGACGGCCAATACCATGCAGCGGATTGAGCGCACTCATAGGCTCCTGAAAAATCATCGAAATACGTTTGCCGCGAATGGAGCGCATCTCCTTATCGCTCGCATCAAGCAGGGAAATCCCATCAAAGCTTGCAGTGCCAGATACATTCGCATTCCCGGCGAGTAATTGCATCAGCGCGAGTGCTGAAACCGATTTACCCGAGCCGCTCTCGCCCACAACGGCCAACAACTCCGCTTGGTTGATATCAAACGAAATATCGCGCACGGCGGCAGTGGCGGATTGGCCATTCTCAAACGTAACGGTGAGATTTTCTACGTTCAGCAGGCTCATTTGGCAGCCTCCCGACCCAGCGTCTTGCGTGGGTTAAAGGCATCTCTCACGGCTTCGCCAATAAAGATAAGCAAACTCAGCATGATAGCAAGCACCATAAAGCCAGTAATGCCCAGCCACGGAGCTTGCGGATTGTTTTTGCCTTGCGCCAGTAGTTCCCCAAGCGAGGCAGAGCCGGGTGGCAGGCCGAATCCTAGGAAATCTAATGAGGTGAGGGTGGTAATCGAGCCATTGAGAATGAACGGCACAAAGGTAAAGACCGATACCATGGCGTTTGGCAGCACATGGCGCCAGATGATGGTCATCTCAGGCACGCCAAGCGCCTTAGCGGCGCGGACATAATCGAAATTACGAGCGCGGAGGAATTCAGCGCGCACCAAATCCACCAGCGACATCCACGAGAATAGTAACATCAGCCCAAGCAGCCACCAGAAATTCGGCTCAACCAAACTTGCCAGAATAATCAGCAGGTAAAGCACAGGCATGCCCTGCCAGATCTCGATAAAGCGCTGCAAGAATAGATCGGTCTTGCCACCAAAATAGCCCTGAATCGCACCCATAAACACCCCAATGATGGAAGAGAATAAGGTGAGGGCGAGGGCGAACAGAATCGAGGTTCGGAATCCGTAAATGATGCGTGCCAGCACATCACGGCCCTGATCATCCGTGCCCAGCCAATTCACGCTATCGGGTGGGCCAGGTGCGCGCGCGACTTGGTAGTTAATCGTCTCATAACTAAAGGGAATCACGGGCCAGATCATCCAGCCACCGGATGCTTCAATTTGCTCGACCACCCACGGATCGGTGAAATCGATCTCAGATTCAAACGCGCCATCTTTCAGCGTATCTTTTTCGACATAGGTACTGAAAATCGGGGTGAGCCATTCGCCCTGATAAGACACTAAAATCGGCTTATCATTCGCGATCAGCTCCGAGCATAAGCTAAGCCCAAAGAGCAGCAGGAAAATCCAAAGCGAGTAAAAGCCACGGCGATTGGCTTTGAATAGGGCGAGGCGGCGTTGATTAATAGGAGAAAGGCTCATGCATTCCTCCGATCAAAATCAATGCGCGGATCGATCATCACATAGGTTAGATCACCAACCAGCTTAAAGATCAGCCCGATCAGCGTGAAGATAAACAACGTGCCGAACATAATCGGATAATCGCGGTTAATCGCTGCTTCAAACCCGAGTAGCCCCAGCCCGTCGAGTGAGAAAATGACTTCAATGAGCAGGGCGCTGGTGAACAAAATACCAATGAGCGCGCCCGGAATACCGGCAATAATAATCAGCATGGCATTGCGAAAGACGTGTTTATACAGCACGCCGCGCTCATCCAGCCCCTTCGCGCGTGCGGTCAGCACATACATTTTTCCCAACTCCTCAATGAAGGAGTTTTTGGTGAGCAAAGTCAGACCAGCAAAGCCACTAATCACCATGGCGGTGATGGGTAGGGCCAAATGCCAGAAATAATCGATGATTTGTGCGCCTAGGCCCATCTCATCAAACCCATCAGAGGTGAGGCCACGCAGCGGGAACCACTGCCAATAGCTGCCACCGGCAAATAAAATGATCAGCAGAATCGCAAACAAGAAGCCCGGAATGGCTTGGCCGACAATGACAATGGCCGAGCTCCACACATCAAATGGTGTGCCATCTTTCACGGCTTTGCGAATACCCAGCGGTATCGAGACAAGGTAGACGAGCAAGGTCGTCCAAAGCCCGAGCGATATCGAAACAGGAAGCTTCTCGAGTATTAGATCAAGCACCGGCTCATCACGGAAGAAGCTGGTTCCAAAATCCAGCTGCGCATAATCGCTAATCATTTTGAAGAAGCGCTCATGCGGTGGCTGATCAAAGCCATACATTTTCTTGATGTCTTCGAGCAGCTCAGGATCAAGCCCACGCGCGCCGCGATATTGGTTCGCCTGCACATTGGTTTGCTGCATTTGGTTATTGCCTGCACCAAAATCTGACGATGGCCCGCTTACACGACTACTCGCTTGGCTGGCATCGGCGGTGGTCAGCTGAATCACCAGTTTTTCTACTGGCCC
Source organism: Rickettsiales bacterium (assembly GCA_022763105.1). Classification (GTDB taxonomy): domain Bacteria; phylum Pseudomonadota; class Alphaproteobacteria; order Rickettsiales; family UBA3002; genus JALEGK01. The sequence continues at coordinate 14,504 of JALEGK010000008.1, forward strand.
GCCGGGTGCGGCCTGCACAATCAGGAAATTCAGCAACATAATGCCAAACAAAGTCGGCACGATAAGCAATAAACGTTTGAGGATATAATGCGTCATGGTTGCGTCTCCTCATCGCTCAGATCATCGCGCCACCACGTCTCTAAAGCAAGCCCATATGACGGGCTGACCTCTGGCCGCTTTAAATAATTCCAGTACAACAAGCGCCATGCGCCCAGATGCCAATGCGGAATAACAACATTCTCCCACAATAGCACGCGATCAAGCGCGCGCGAGGCGGGCAATAGCTCATCAAGTGTTTGCGCTTTCACGATATGATCAAGCAGCGCATCAACCGCTGGCGAGTGCATGCCGCTATAATTATTCGCGCCCACCACATCGGCTTGCGAGGAATGCCAGTAGCTAACCTGCTCATTACCGGGGAAATGCAGTCCGTAATTCCACCAGATCGAGATCATATCGAAATCGCGGTCATCAATGCGCTTTTGATATTGCGAGTCATCGACATAGCGGAACTTCGCTTCTATTCCGAGCTTGTTAAGGTTGCGAATCATGCCGCCCACGACCTTCTCAAAGGTGCGCTGACGCATCATGAATTCGAGTGTGAGTGCTTCGCCCGACTTAGCATTCACGCGCACGCCATCGCGCATTACCCAACCCGCATCATTCAGTAGCTTCTGCGCGCGTAGCAAATTGATGCGCGGATAGCCAGATCCATCGGTCGTCGGGTTTTTGAAGACTTTAGTGAACACCTCTTCTGGTAGCTCTTCTTTAAATGGCTCAAGCAGTGCGAGTTCGGCATCGCTTGGCAGATCATTGGCCATAAACTGCGTTTTCTGGAAGTAGCTATAGCTGCGGTCATATGCGCCATAAAACAGCGTGTTATTCATCCATTCATAATCCATGGACAGGGCTATCGCCTCTCGCACACGACGATCAGAAAATTTAGGCTGACGCAAATTAAAGATAAAGGCCTGCATGCCGCTTGGAATTTTGTTCTTAATCTTCACTTTGACCAACTCACCACGCTCAACCGCATCAATATTGAAGGCTGTAGCCCAGTTTCGGGCGATATATTCCTCTCTTAAGTCATAATTGCCCGATTTTATCGCCTCAACGGCCACGGTTTCGTCGCGATACACGTCATAACGGATGGTTTGGAAGTTATTATGGCCCGCATTCACCGGTAAATTGCGTCCCCAATACTCATCAACCCGCTCATATTCGATATGACGACCCGCTTCGATATCGCCCACCTTATAAGGCCCGCTACCTAACGGAGGGGTCAGGGTGGTCTGATCAAACGGATGTTCTTGATAATAATGTTTAGGGATCACATACATAGACGCTGCCAAAATCGGCAGCTCGCGGTTCTTCGGGTCGGAGAAATGGAAGCGCACCTTATACTTGGAAAGCTTCTCGACCTTCTCAATCGGCTTATAGATGATACGGAAGGATGGATGGCCTTTCTCTTTCAAGGTCTCAAACGAGAAAACGACATCATCGGCGGTAATTTCCTTGCCATCATGCCAGCGCGCTTCGCGGCGCAGCGTGAAATCGGCTGACGCACGATTGGGTGCCAAATCAATGCTCTTTGCGATCAGCCCGTAGTATGATTGCGGCTCATCGAGTGCGCGTTTCATTAGCGGCTCAAACAGCATGGTAGAGCCGGGAGCAGGCACGCCTTTTAAGATAAACGGGTTCAAACTATCAAACGCAGCGGTGTAGGCGAGCTTCAACTTGCCACCAACGGGTGCATCGGGGTTGGCATAGTCTAAATGCTTAAAGCTGGGTGGGTATTTAAGATCACCAAAGGGCGTAATGCCATGCGATGGTGCAGACATGGCAACCAGCGGCATGAAGCACACGCCTGCAATCAATAAAATGAAGGCGCGAAAGATCACGCTTCGTTATTACTCCAAGGACCTTTAGAAGATTTGCTTTGCTTGATGCTGTCAAACACGGCCAATGCCTGTGCAACCATAGAGCCAGCATCTGACGCATTAGCGGGTAGCAAGATGGTATTGCCCTCTTGCGCGATCTTACCGAAGGCATTCACATATTGCTCAGCAACTTTCAGCGCCACGGCTTCTTCGCCACCATTATGCTGAATCGATGCCGCGACTTTCTCAATCCCCTTAGCGGTTGCTTCTGCCACAGCTAAAATCGCCTCGGCTTCACCTTTTGCGCGGTTGATCTGATCGGTCATCGCCGCTTCAGACTCAAGCACCACCTCTTGCTTATCACCTTCTGCTATATTGATCTTTGACTGACGTTTACCCTCAGATTCTAAAATCTCTGCACGCTTTTGGCGCTCAGCAGCAACCTGCAGCTCCATCGCATTCAGCACGGTGCGTGGTGGGGTGATGTTTTTGATCTCATAGCGCATACATTGAATGCCCCATGTCTCAGCCGCTTCATTAATGGCGAGTACAATATTGGCATTAAGGCGTTCGCGCTCCTCAAAACATTCATCAAGCGACAATTTACCAATTTCCGAACGCATGGTGGTTTGGGCAAGCTGCGTCACAGCAAAGACCGGGTCGCTGACACCGTAAGAGGCCTGGACCGGATCAATAATGCGCACATAAATCAAACCATCGAGCACCAGCGAGACGTTATCGCGGGTAATAGCGGTCTGTTCCTGCACATCAAAAGCGAATTCTTTCAGTGAATGACGGTAAGCAACGCGTTCGATAAATGGTACCAGCAGGCGCAGGCCCGGCTCTAACGTGCGGTCAAAGCGACCGAGCTTTTCAATGACGTAAGCTTGTTGTTGCGGGACAATCTTGATGCCTTGGAAGACGACAAGCGCGCCGATGATACCAAGAACAAGGATAAATAATGAGCCAAAATCCATGATGAACCTCCCTGCATGAATGCAGTGAAGTTAGCTAGATTGCTTTTTGGGCGCAACGATCAATTTACTACTTTTCACACCCACAATCTCAACGACATCACCTTCATCGATATGAGCGATCTGAGAATCTTCATCAATCATCGCCATCATCATCGTGCCAGACCAAGTCGCTTGGCCCACTTTACCGGCCTGCAAGCCGCCCTTGCCGATGATCGCCTGATCGCCAATAATGTTGCTGAAGGATTCGCTAGCGTTTGGATTGGTGCGCCAGCTTTTCAACTTTTTCCACATCAGCACGCCCAACACGGCAGTCAAACCAAGAAATACACCGGTCTGAGCGATCAGATCATCAACTGCGAGAACATTTAGATGGACAAGAAGCCCGACGATAATGCCGGCAATACCTGCAAACAATAAACCAATACCCGGAACGCCAAATGCTTCAACAGCCAGCAATAGCGTGCCGATAATCAGCCACCAATATGAAGGATCAAGCTCTGACAATCCTTCCATGCCGCTTACTCAGCCGCTTCAGCGGTTTCAGGTTCTGGGGCGGCAGCAGGTGGAAGTGTCTTTGGTGCATTACTTAGTGTGCGAAGATACGCGATCAAATCCGCACGGTCTTTTTCTTTCTTAATGCCCGCAAATGCCATAATAGTGCCCGGCATCCATTTCTTGGGCTTGTGAAGGAAAGCGTTCAGATCTTCGTAAGACCAGTTGCCGCCAAAAGCAGCCATAGCTTTAGAGTAATTGAACCCGCCAGAACCACCTTTGGCGCGATCTACAATGTTCCATAGGTTGGGGCCGGTCTTGTTTTTGCCGCCAGAATCATTGGTGTGACAGGTTGCACATTTCTTTGCGAAATATTTCTCACCAGCCGCGATATCAGCGCCTGCTAGTAAGCCAGAAATCTTAGGAAGCTCTTTCTTTTCAGCGCCAGCGGCAACATCGACACCACCCTCAGGCACATCAATAGAATAGCCGCGCTTGGCTTCTTCATGGTGATCACCGTGGTGCGCGCCCGGCGCGCCCTCTGATCCGTAATATAATGCAGATGATACCTTGCCCGCTGCCATGGCAACGAGTCCGGCGACTAAAATAGCTGCAGCAATCTTATTCAATTCCATAATATTAGACCTGTGATTCGCTAAAAAAATTTACTGTGCGTTCGCGTTATAGCATGCACTTTTGCCTAAATAAAAGCGAAACTCTCATTTTGGGCCGCAAATCGCTTGCATTTATCCACATCGTGGCTAGACAAGAGACATGAGCAACCCCATCATTTTAATCCCCGCGCGCCGCGCCTCTACGCGCTTGCCCGATAAGCCACTTGCCATGATTGGTGACAAACCGATGATTGTGCATGTGCTAGAGCGAGCAATAGAGGCAAATCTGGGCGAGGTGGTGGTCGCAACCGATGATGAAGAAATCAAAAACGTTATTGAAGGTGCAGGTGGCAAAGCTGTTATGACAGCGATTGACCATGCTTCTGGCTCGGACCGTATCTGGGAAGCGCTTCAAATCATTGACCCAGAATGTCGATATGACACGATTATCAATCTGCAAGGCGATCTGCCCACGCTGGAGCCAAGCCTGCTGGAAGCATTGCTAGAGCCATTTGAAAATGACGAGGTCGATATCACGACGCTGGGCGCTGAAATATTCGATGAGGACGAAAAACACGCACCCTCGGTGGTGAAGCCGGTCATTACCTTTCACCGCAATAAACAAGGGCGATGCTTGTATTTCTCGCGCGCCACTGTGCCGTGGGGTGGTGGGCCGCTTTATCACCATATCGGCCTATACGGATATCGCAGGGAAGCGCTGGAGCGATTCGTCTCATTACCGCCCAGCCAATTAGAGCAACGCGAGAGATTAGAGCAGCTGCGTGCACTCGAAGCAGGCATGCGCATTGAAATAACCATTGTCGACACCGAGCCGCTTGGGGTAGACACACAAGAAGACTTAGACAAAGCGAGGAAGATTTTATGTACGGACTAGCTGAAAATAAAACCTACGATGTGGTAGGTATTGGTAACGCGATTCTCGATATCATCGCCATGACCGACGATGCTTTCATCGAAGCGCAAGGCTTGAAGAAAAGCACGATGATGCTGATCGATGAAGCGCGCGCGAAAGATTTATACGACCAGATGGGTCAAACCACCGAAGTATCAGGCGGTTCGGCAGCAAACACTCTTGCTGGTATGGCATCGCTGGGCAGTAAGGTCGCGTTTATCGGTAAAGTTCACGAAGACCAGATGGGCGAGATTTACCGTCACGATCTAAAATCGGTTGGCGTCACCTTCGATACCCCATCAACCAAAGAAGGCATGCGCACGGGCTGTAGCTATATTCTGGTAACCCCAGACGCTGAGCGCACCATGAACACCTATCTGGGTGCGGGTAGTGAAATCTATGAAGCAGACATCGACCCGGAACTCGTTGGCGATGCGAAGATTGTTTACGGTGAGGGCTATCAATGGAGCACGCCACACAATAAAGACGCGCTGCGTAAAGCCTTCAAAGAGGCCAAAGAACGCGGCGTGAAAGTGGCATTCACCTTGTCTGACGTATTCTGCGTCGAAGCGCATCGCGAAGATTTCCGTGAGCTGCTGGATGATACGTTCGATATTTTGTTCGCGAACGAAGAAGAGATCAAAGCGCTTTATCCGGATATGAGTTTTGGCGCGTTGCTAGAGCATGTACAGGGTAAGGCGGATATTATTGTGATTACCCGCAGTGAGCACGGTTCAATCATTCTCACCCCGCAAGATCGTGTCGATGTTGAGGCTGAATCGATCGACAAGCTGGTCGATACCACAGGCGCAGGTGATCTGTATGCTGCGGGCTTCCTGCATGGCTATTGCCAAAATAAGATGTTGGCCGAATGTGGTAAAATCGGTAGCCGTTGTGCCGCCGAGATCATTCAGCATTTGGGTGCGCGCGCACGCCGTCCACTTAAAGACGTCGCATAATGACAGAAGCCACATCCAAACGCTCTTTAAGCGAATGGATTACCATCTACACGCACCGCAAGGTGCTGGCGGTCTGCCTGATGGGCTTTTCCAGCGGATTGCCGTTATTACTGATCGGCGGAACATTGGGCGCATGGCTACGCGATGCCGGGCTTGATAAAGGCACCATCGGCACCTTTGCGCTGGTCGCACTGCCATACTCTTTCAATTTTCTATGGGCGCCTTTCATTGACAGGCTCAAGCTCCCTATCTTGAGCAAACGTTTTGGTCGCAGGCGCGGCTGGCTGTTCTTCACGCAAGCCGTATTGCTGGTAGCGATTGCAGGCTTCAGCACGCTCGATCCAGCCATCGATACAGCAAAAGTCGCGTGGCTAGCGGTGCTGGTGGCCTTTTTCTCTGCCAGCCAAGATGTTGTCATCGATGCGTTCCGCACCGAATATCTAGGCCGCAACCAATATGGTGAAGGCGCAGCCATGGCCGTCTTTGGCTACCGGCTGGGTATGCTCTTTACCGGCGCAGGTGCGCTGGCCTTAGCAGATCAAATGGCGTGGCAGATCGTCTATGCTATTATGGCGCTGGGCATGCTCGCGAGCATGATTGTCGTGCTTTTCGTGAAAGAACCAGAATCCACGGAAGCACCATCGAAAGCGGCACCGAGTCTAGGGGCATGGCTGTATGAAGCGGTCGTCATGCCATTTCGCGATTTCGCGACACGCCATGCAGGCTGGTGGATGATTCTGCTCTTCATTCTATTCTACCGCATGCCTGACGGCTTTATCGGCTTCATCACCACGCCATTCTTCCTCGATATTGGCTTTACCAAATCGCAAGTGGCGGCCATCGCTAAAGTGTATGGCTTTGGTGCGACCTTGGCCGGCATGTTTGCAGGTGGCGTGTTGATTCATAAGCTCGGCATTCGTAGCTGCTTGTGGTGGTTCCTGATCTTTCAAATCTGCACGAATCTCACCTATGCAGGCCTAAGCGTGATTGGGCCAGAGCCTTACTATCTGATGTTCGCCATCAGCATGGATAATCTATCGGGCGGTATGATCACCGCCGCGGCGATTGCCTATATGATGAGCCTGTGTAACCAAACCTACACCGCTACCCAATATGCATTGCTAAGTTCGCTGGCCTCGCTTGCGAGTAAAACCATTGCAGGCTCAGCAGGCTTTGTTGCCGAGGCGCATGGCTGGACAATCATGTTTATTGCTTCAGCGGCCTTTGGGTTGCCCGCGATGCTGCTTTACTGGCTAGGGCCATTTCGCAACCGGGGGTAGGCTCATTAAAATGGCCTCGGTATTGCCACCGGTCATGAGTCCAAAACGCGTACCACGATCATAAAGCAGGTTATATTCGGCATAATGCCCACGCTTGATTAGCTGATGCTCTCGTTGCTCGTCATTCCACTCTTTGTTGAGATGACGGCGCATAATCTCTGGGTAAATATCGCGAAACGCACGCCCCACATGCTGGGTGAAATCGAACGCATCTTCCCAATCTAGTGCAGCATTCGCGGAAATCTCCATACCTTTTTGCGTCAGCTCGCCATCGGCACCGCCTTTACCAAATCGCCCAGATGTCACAGCTGTTGTATCTTTGCCCAAATGATTAAGTGCCAGATAATCGTAGAAAATTCCACCAACACCACGCGGGCGGTCACGGTGCTTGATGTAAAAATACTCATCGCACCAGCCTTTAAAAGCCGGGAAGAAATCGGGGCGGAAGCTATTACACACCGACTCGAACGCGGCATGAAAATCTTGCGTATCTTGCTCGACCTCAAACATAGGGTTCAAATCGCCACCACCGCCAAACCAGATGCGCGCGCCATCACCCACCACGATCATACGGGTATTAAAATGAGCCGCAGGCACCAGCGGAGATTGATGATGGGCGACAAGCGAGATACCACTCGCCCAATAACGCGGATTAGCCTCCGCGCCGGGAATTTCTTTGCGAAAGCGCTCGTCAAACTCGCCTTCAACCGTGGATATATTGACGCCAACCTTCTCAAAAACACGGCCTTTCATGATCGACATCTCGCCGCCATCGCCCGATTCGCGCTTCCATGGGGTGCGTTCAAATCGACCAACATCCTGATCAGACAGTGGGCCAGTTAGCTCATCTTCGAGCTGCTCGTAAGACGCGCATATCTGATCACGCAATTCGCGAAACCAGCTCGCCGCACGTAATTTCCATGTGTCTAGATGGGTATCAACGCTCATATCGTCCTCTAACTGTTCTGCGTGCATTGTCGTATGGCCTCTCCGGTTACAATCGCGGCGCTCATCGCCAGATTAAGTGATCTTGCTTCAGCTGCCATGGGGATAATAATGCGTGCATCGACCTGTTCATGCACGGATTCTGGGACGCCGGCGCTTTCGCGACCCAACACAATGTAATCATTCTCTTCGAATGTATGATCGGTATAGGGTGCCGATCCTTTGGTGGTCATGAGTACGAGCCGCCCATCTTTTTGGTTCACAAATGCATCCCATGACGCATGGCGATGAATCGTTGCTAGATCGAAATAATCCATGCTAGCCCTGCGTATGCGTTTATCATCTACCGGAAAGCCGCACGGCTCAACGATATGCAAATCTATCCCCAAACAGGCGCTCAGGCGAATCATCGCGCCAAGGTTCTGTGGGATGTCGGGTTGATAGACGACTAAATGGACCATGGCTTTGACATAGATCAAGTTGAGCGCGGCTGCAACAGCATCATGGTGATGTCAAAAGGTGACAAAGGATAGTTTTTTAACAATTTTACTTCACAACCTTGCACTCAGTGCTTAGTATTCCGGCGATTCATTCGTAATATTTCGTTTTATCAGATCAAACCATTAGACACGGTAGTTATGAGTAGCACGACCCAACCAAATGAAGGCGAAACCCGCCGCGACTTTATCGTGCTGTCTGCATCTGCAATGGCAGGTGTTGGTGGCGCAGCAGTGGTCTGGCCATTAGTGGACAGCATGAACCCATCAGCCGACGTGCTTGCACTCGCTTCCACGGAAGTGAACTTAGCACCGGTTGCACAGGGCCAAGAAATTAAAGTGATGTGGCGCGGTAAGCCGGTCTTTATTCGCCACCGCACCGCAAAAGAAATCGACGAAGCGAATAATGTCGATATCAGCTCATTGCCAGACCCGCAGTCTGACAAGGACCGCGTGAAAGAAGGTAAAGAGCAATGGCTGGTCATGCTTGGTGTTTGTACGCACTTAGGTTGCGTGCCATTGGGTGAGAAAGCGGGTGAATATAAGGGCTGGTTCTGCCCATGTCATGGTTCGCACTATGATACGTCTGGACGTATTCGCAAAGGCCCAGCGCCTACCAATCTAGTAGTTCCAGACTATAGCTTCCTCAGCGATACAACGATTAAGATAGGGTAATTGATTCCATGGCTTTGCATCACAAATCCCCATATAAAGGTGTGGCTGGCTGGCTAGATACGCGCCTGCCAATCCTTTACACGATTGATAAAGTAGTGGGTTCTAAACACCCAACCCCACGTAATTTGAACTATTGGTGGAACTTTGGCTCGCTTGCGGGTCTGTGTCTGGTTGTCCAGATCATGACCGGCCTGTTCTTGGCGATGCATTATGCCGCCTCTACCGATATTGCGTTCGATTCTGTCGAGCATATCATGCGCGACGTAAACTATGGCTGGCTGATCCGCTACATGCATGCGGTGGGTGCGTCCATGTTCTTTATCGTCGTCTATGTCCATATATTCAGGGGGCTGTATTACGGCTCCTATAAATTCCCACGCGAAGTATTGTGGTGGCTGGGTGTTGTCATCCTGCTGCTTATGATGGGCACCGCATTCATGGGTTACGTACTGCCTTGGGGCCAAATGAGCTTTTGGGGTGCAACAGTAATTACCAATTTGTTCTCCGCTTTCCCAATTGTTGGTGACTCAATCGTCACGCTATTGTGGGGTGGCTTCTCGGTGGATAACCCAACGCTAAACCGCTTCTTTGCGCTGCACTTCTTGCTGCCATTTGTCATTGTGGGCGTGGTCATGCTCCACATCCTTGCATTGAATGCATTTGGCTCAAGCAACCCAACCGGTATCGATGTGAAGTCTCCGCAAGACACCATTCCATTCCACCCATATTATTCCGTTAAGGACTTCTTTGGGTTTGGTGTGTTCTTCTTAGTCTTCGCCGCGTTCGTATTCTTCGCGCCAAACTATTTGGGCCATGCAGATAACTACATCGAGGCGAACCCGCTAGTCACGCCAGCGCACATTGTGCCTGAATGGTACTTCCTGCCATTCTATGCGATTCTGCGTGCGGTCACCTTTGATATTCCATTCTACCTGATCGGCCTTCCTCTGATGGGCTTTGGTATCTGGATGGTGAAAAACTGCAAATGGACAGCGAGTCTTGCTCTGGTAGTTGGTACAACTCTAAGCGTGTTAGGTCTTGCCGGTTTCGGTATTGATTCTAAACTAGGCGGTGTACTCGCCATGTTCGGCTCAATTCTGGTGCTATTCGTGATTCCTTGGCTGGATACATCACCTGTACGCAGCACCGTTTACCGCCCACTCTATCGTTGGTTCTTCTGGTTGTTTGCACTGAACTCTGTCGTGCTTGGTTATGCCGGTTCTCAGCCAGCAGATTGGGGTACGCTGCTTGATCTGCCACAATCATTCAATGATTTCAACATTCCCGATATTACGGTGAGCTTGATTGCGACCGGATATTACTTCGCGCATTTCTTTGTTGTGATGCCGCTGATTGGTAAAATTGAAAAGCCGCTGCCGCTGCCAGAGAGCATCAACGCATCGGTGTTAAAGAAAGCATAAGGTAGGAGTCTGATATGCGTCTATTCGTCATTTTGTCAGTTATGATTCTAGCTTATGCTGGCGCCAATCCGGCCTTGGCAGCTGGAGATGTGAAACACCCAAAACACGTCAAATGGTCATTTGATGGTGTGTTTGGCAAGTTTGACCGTCAATCTATTCAGCGTGGTTTGCAGGTCTACCGCGAGGTATGTGCCTCGTGTCACGGTTTAAAGCGTGTCGCTTTCCGCACACTCACCGATGTGGGCTTCTCTGAAGATGAAGTCAAAGCATTGGCAGCGGAATACACATTTGTTGATGGACCAAACGATGATGGCGAGATGTTTGATCGCCCGGGTCGTCCATCAGATAAATTCCCAAGTCCATATGATAACGAGAATGCCGCGCGTGCAGTGAATAATGGTGCATACCCACCTGATATGAGCCTGCTGGTAAAAGCGCGTCATGACGGTGCGAATTACATCTACTCGCTCATGACAGGATACGAAGAAGCGCCGGAGCATGTGCAGCTAGGTGACGGCCAGCATTACAACCCGTACTTCCCGGGTGGTAAGCTTGCGATGCCAGAGCAGATTTTAGACGGTACGGTCGATTATCAAGATGGTACCGAAGCAACCCAAGAACAGATGGCAAAAGATGTCGTTGCGTTCTTGCAATGGGCTGCTGAGCCAGAGATGGAAGATCGCAAGCGTATGGGTGTGAAGGTCATGTTGTTCCTGATCGTCTTCACCGTGCTGTTCTACCTTGCGAAGAAGCGCATCTGGGCACGTATTAAGTAAATAGTGGGGTGGCGTAGGCCATGTCTGATCTCGCCACCGCTATTCTACTGGGCATCATTGAGGGGCTGACCGAATTTATTCCGGTTTCCTCCACCGGCCACCTCATTTTACTGATTGATCTGCTGGCATTCGAAGGGCCAAAAGGCAAAGTCTTCGAGATTGTCATTCAGCTAGGCGCGATTCTGGCAATCTGCTGGTTATATAGAGCCAAGCTGATAAGGGCGACACTCACCGCGCATAAAGATGCCGAGCAACGCTGGTTTTTAAGCTATATCGTTATCGCATTCCTGCCAGCGGCAGTATTGGGCGTGCTGTTTCACTCCTACATCAAAAGCGTGCTGTTTGACCCAGTGGTCGTGGCCTCCATGCTAGTGATCGGTGGCGTGCTGATTTTGCTGATTGAGCGATTTAAGCCCGAAGCAAAAGTCGAATCCATATCGGAATTTTCATGGGGCTTAGCGCTTAAGATTGGCTTTTGTCAGGCACTCGCCATGATACCGGGCACATCCCGTTCAGGTGCGACGATCATGGGTGCTCTGCTGCTTGGTGTAGAGCGCAAAGCTGCCACCGAATTCTCATTCTTCCTCGCCATTCCGACCATGTTGGGCGCTACAGTCTATGATATTTACAAGAATTACCATCACCTGACCTTTGAAGGGTTAGAGCTGATTGCAGCGGGCTTTATTGCGGCCTTCATTGCGGCGTTATTGGTGGTGAAATGGGTGATTCAATTTATCAGCAAGCACGGATTTGCACCCTTTGCGTATTACCGCATCGCGCTGGGCAGTCTCATGCTGTACTTACTGCTTGCGGCGTAGCGAGCCTTTGAGCGCCTTCGCATCGAAGGTGCACGTGATCACAATCATCAGTCCATATGTAAACAGCCCGCTTCCTACTAATGCGCTAATGCCAATGATTTGCTGCACAAGATCATTCAGCAACAGGTGGCTGAGTTGCTGGTTAAGGTAATACAGCACAGCACCCATAATGGCGGCACATAGCACAATCTTAGGCACCCGCACCAGCAATGCACGATCAGGCTGCAAGCGACCCCTGCGATAAAGCAATGCGCCCATCAGAATCACATTGAGCCATCCGGCAATCGATGTTGCCATCGCCAGCCCGACATGCTGGTAATATTCCATCAGGATGAGGTTGAAGACCAGATTCACCACCACGCAAATGCTTGCGATAATGAAGGGGGTCTTCGTGTCTTCTGCCGCATAAAAACCGGGCGCCAGCACTTTAATCAGCACAAAAGCAGGTAAGCCAGCGGCATAAGCAATCAGCGCAGTGTAGGTGGCGAGCGTATCACTTGGCTCAAACGCGCCATGCTCATACAGCACACGGATCAGCGCTTCGGGAATGACGATGAGTGCAATGCAAGCCGGGATACCGAAGAGTAGAACCAGCTCAATCGCGCGATTAAGGCTGGCAATTGCATCATCCATCGCGCCACTGCGGATGGATTTGGAAAGTGATGGCAGCAAAGCGGTGCCAACCGCCACACCGATCACGCCAATCGGCAATTCATTCAGCCGGTCTGCATAATACAGATACGACACCCCATCTTCAAAATGCGAGGCAAGCACGACATCGATCAGCAAATTGATCTGCGCCACCCCCGCGCCTAATGCCGCAGGCGCAATCAGCACCAACATGCGCCGCACCTGCTTGGTGAGTTTAGGCACAAGCAAAGAGGGCAGGGCATCGGCCTTTGCGCAAGCGCGAAGCAGCCAGAGTAGTTGCACAATGCCAGCGACAAACACCGCCATCGATAGCGCATGGGCAGGGGTTTCGGTGTGCTCTACAGCAAATAGCAGGCTGCCAATCAGGCAGAAATTAAGCAAAATCGGTGCAGCCGCCACGGCCGCAAAGCGCGAAAGCGAGTTCAGAATACCGCCCAGCAACGACACCAGCGAGATGAACAGTATATAGGGAAACGTGATGCGCGCGAGCGTGACAGTTAAATCATATTTATCAGGCTCTGCGGTAAAGCCAGGTGCAAACCATTGCAGCAGCCACGGCATAAACAGTAAAAACACAGCATTGAGCAGCAGTAATGCGACAAGCAATACCGACAAGGCTTCAGACGCGAATCGCACGGCGGCATGTTTGCCATCGGTTGAGAGCAGGCCGGCAAATTGTGGCACAAAAGCCGCATTAAACGCGCCCTCAGCAAACAGCCGACGAAAGAAGTTGGGGAGCTTGAATGCGACGAAAAACGCATCCGAAAGCCAGCTCGCGCCGATGGTGTTCGCGATCAACACATCTCGGATGAAGCCGAAGATGCGTGAAATCATCGTCATACTGCCGATAGTAAAGGTGGAGCGGGCTAGTGACATACTCTAGGGGGCCAGTGATTTCATTGACACAATTCTCGATAGCCTCTATCCCATATCAAAACGCAGGAAAGTGCAAGTCACGACATGATGATGGTCTCATATATTATCGGTGGGTTGCTGATGCTGGTTCTTGGTGGAGAAGCATTGGTCAGATCATCGGTATCACTCGCAAACTCCATTGGTATTCCTATTATCATCATTAGCCTAACTATTGTATCACTGGGTACATCAGCGCCAGAGATGGTGATCAGCATTATGGCCGTAACCGAGGGCCACCCAGACATAGCACTGGGTAACGTCATTGGTAGTAATATCGCGAATATCCTGCTCGCCATGGGCTTAACGGCATTGGTATTTCCGATCACAACAAACCCCGACATTACCAAGCGCGACGGTATGCTGATGGTGCTGGTCACCGTTATCATGGTGATTTTTGTGTTAGGCGGAGAGATCGCGCGTTTTGAGGGCATTATATTGTTGGGCATATTGGTGGGTTATTTATTCAACCTGTTCAGGCGTACCAAAAAAACCCCAGACCCTGAGTTGATAGAAGAGCTTACCGAAGAAGCGCAATTCAGCTACCCCACGATGATGGCAGTTCCGATGTTGCTGTTAGGCTTTGGTCTGCTGCTGTTTGGTGCGGATATTTTGGTGGCCGGAGCATCCGATATGGCATCAGCTTTCGGCGTAAGTGAAGCCGTGATTGGCGCAACCATTGTAGCGATTGGCACTTCGGCACCTGAAGTGGTGACCTGTGTGGTTGCAGCGTACCGTAAACATTCAGAAGTGGCGGTTGGCAATATCGTTGGCAGTAACCTTTTTAATATTGCTGCTGTTTTAGGTGTGGCGGCAACCATCAGCCCTATTGAAGTGGCTCAGCAATTCATCGATATTGATATCTGGATTATGCTGGGTGTATCAGCATTGCTGATTCCAATGATGATGACCGATAAACGCATCACCCGATTAGAGGGTGGTTTTCTATTTACCGGTTATCTGGCGTATATTCTGTATCAATACCTATTTGTGACAACACACTAATATTCAAGACATGGCAATGCTTCCTATCACATTAATTCCGCAAACGACGTCGATCAATTTCATCAAAACGCGCTTTATCGGCTTTTCTATTTCCATGCTTCTTATGGTCGCGGCCGCGGTTATTATCTGGGAAAAGGGCCTAAATCTGGGCATTGATTTTGCTGGTGGTATCTTGATTGATATTCGCGCCGAACAGGCAACCGATTTAGCACCATTACGAGCCGCGCTCAATGATCCGGCATTTGGCGAGGTGTCGCTGCAGCATTTTGGCTCGGATGATGAAGTGCTGGTGCGCATTGAGGTATCTGATGAGACCGAGCAGGCCGAGCTGGTCGAAAAAGCCAAACAAATTATTGGGCAAACATACGAGAACGTGGAATTCCGCCAGATCGATTATGTCGGTCCAACCGTAGGGCGCGAGCTGATCGAATCAGGCATCATGGCGCTTTGCATCTCGATGGCTGCAATGATGCTTTATATTTGGTTCCGCTTTGAGTGGCAGTTTGGTGTGGGTGGCATATTGGCGCTGCTGCACGATTTAGCGCTGATGATCGCCTTTTATGCCTTCACACGGTTCGATTTTAGCCTGACTTCGATTGCGGCGATTTTGACCGTGATTGGTTATTCCATCAACGACTCGGTGGTCATCTATGACCGTATCCGCGAGAATATGCGCAAATATAAAAAGATGCCACTGGATGAGCTGCTCAATAAAAGTATCAATGACACGCTGTCACGTACCATTGTCACCGGCTTAACCACGATCATTGCGGCCGCAGCGCTTGTGATTTTTGGTGGTGAAGTCATTCGCGGCTTTAGCTACGCATTGCTCTTTGGTGTCGTGGTGGGAACCTATTCATCGATCTATATCTCTGCACCTATTCTGCTCTATTTCGGCATTCGAGAAGAGGCCGAAGACCCAGACGACTAGGCCGCGCCATGCTCATTTACCGCGATTATAAACACGTGCCCGCAATGGATCGCGGCGTGTCGTTAGCCATTGGTAATTTCGACGGTGTGCATTTAGGCCATAAAGCGGTGATCACGAATATGCTGCAGCACGCCAAAGAACATAATCTGTGCCCGGCAGTGATGACATTCGAGCCGCACCCCAGACAATTCTTCAGCCCACAAAAAGATCCGCTCAGACTCTTTCCGTTTAACGAAAAAGCGCGATTGCTGGCACAAACCGGTGTCGAGATTTGCTTGGCGCAACGTTTCAATGAGTCTTTTTCATCGATTCCCGGCGATGCGTTTATGCAAGAAGTGCTCATTGACGCACTCAACGTTAAACATGTCGTCACGGGCGAAGATTTTCTCTTCGGTTATAAGCGCAGCGGCAATGCAGAGAAGCTGCGGAATTTCTCTAAAGAAAGCGGTGCCTTCACCTATCAGCCCATCGCGCCAGTCGGAGAAGAAGCGACCTATTCTTCCTCGCTCATTCGCCATTGTGTGAGCCACGGTCAAATGCAGGAAGCCGCCGCCATCTTGGGTCGCCCCTATAGCTGGGAAGCACTCGTCATTCATGGTGATCAGCGCGGGCGCACCATTGGTTTTCCAACAGCCAACCTCAAACCCGGTAGACGATTGCCGCCTAAATACGGGGTATATGCCGTGCGTGTCACACCAGAAACATCAGCGCAACCCTATGACGGCATTGCTAATTTTGGCGAACGCCCAACGGTGGGTGGCGAAGAAGCATTGCTAGAGGTGCATCTGTTTGATACAGAATTAGACTTATATGGTAAGCATTTGCATGTTGAATTCATCGGATTCATCCGTGAAGAGCAAAAATTTGAAGGGTTAGACGCATTACAGAACCAGATCACACAGGATATCAAGCAAGCCAAGCGCTTACTTGCCGAATCATAGGGCTGATTGCCGCCTCAATCTGTTTGGTGCTCGATCAAATCAGCAAATATTGGATGCTGGATATCGTGCGCATCGCAGAGCGCCCACCCATTGAGGTGACGTCATTCTTCAATTTGGTCATGGTTTGGAATCACGGTGTTAGCTTTGGTATGCTCTCTAAACCCGGCACGGGCGTGCCTGTTTTCCTGATTGGCGTGGCGGTGATTATCGTGATTGCTATGCTCGTCTGGCTATTTCGTAACGACAATAAGCTCGTCGCACTCGCAATCGGACTGGTGGTTGGTGGTGCGATTGGCAATATCATAGACCGCATCCGCTTTGGCGCGGTGGCTGATTTCTTCGATTTTCATGTGATGGGCTGGCACTGGCCCGCCTTTAACATCGCCGATAGCGGCATTGTCATTGGTGTGGGGCTGCTACTCTATGACAATATTATGCATCACCCCAAGCGCGTAAAAAATGCGTCACAGGATGACGCTTAGTCATTGAATAATTTGTAACCCTCATTATGTTAGCAGCATGGTAAAAACGTTATCCATGTTGGCCCTGTCCGCGATGCTTCTCGCCTGTACCGGTGGTGAGGTGCGCGAGTCATTGGGCGTAAATCGTAAAGCACCGGATGAATTTAAAGTGGTCTCCCGCCCACCTTTATCCGTGCCGCCAGAGTTTTACCTGCGC
>JALEGK010000073.1 GCA_022763105.1 Rickettsiales bacterium
ATGCACCGATGAAGATGCCGACACATCTGGCCTAACGCGTTCATTCCAGTCTTGGGTGCCAACAGAGCGCACGCTTGAGACGTCAGCTGATGTTGATCTGCCATTCGATTGGCAGGGCCCGTACAATACCGATTGTGTCCCTTGTGCGCTTCTAGCCGCTCGCTTGAATGAGCTTCCAAAAATGGCCTACGAAAAAATGCGTGAAATACGCCAAATGGAAGAAAGACTGGCGCGTTATCGTGTCAGCGTGCAGCTTGATGATGCGTTGGACGGCCCGCCATTAGATCTAACGGATGACGATGATGAAACGGATTCGCCTGAACAAGTTGAACAGCATATTGAATATATAGAAGGGCAAATAGACGAAGCACGCAGATTGCTAAGAGCCTATGTGCGCAACTTCAATGAAACCTTGGCGATGTATAATGACTGTATGCGCGAGCACTGCCCAGATACGGTGCAAGATCGCCGTGTTGGATGTTTAATGCTACCAGGTGATGGCAATCAAAGCCTTACGGTTTCAGGAAGTCCTGTCGGTGCCGTGACAATTCGCGAAAATGCATCTGTCAATGATGTGTATGTCGGCAGTGAAGAACAAGTGATTACAAGATTCGGAGTACAGCTGGATTCAAACGAAGCGGCTTGCATTGATGGTATTCCGCTTCAGTTCTCAGGCGGTGTGTCGGGTATTGAGTCCTTTGAATTAGAGTACACCGTTACCGTTACTGGCACGAATGGTTTTGATTCCTACGAGATCGAACGTATCCCAGATATTGTCAACGGTACCGAAGACACAACCACCAGCACAGGCGGAACCGACACCGGAACCGATACAGGCGGTACGGATACGGGGACAGATACCGGAACTGACACGGGAACAGATACCGGAACAGACACAGGTACGGATACGGGTACGACGACACCACTCAGCGTGACAACCTCTGGCACCATGACCTTCTCGCACACGGTTGGCACATCGTCTTGTCCACAAGATGCCGGCACGGTGACGATTTCGTCCAACAATGGCAATCCACTGAATGTATCAGGCGTAACCATTGGCAATACGCTGGCTACCCGCGTCAATCTGACCACATTGGCAAGTGGCTCTTCTATGCCGATGATTCAGGGACAGTTCAATTGTAGCTCGTCAGATAATGGTATCTTCTTCGGAAATGTAACCGGAACAGTAACCGATACAGTGACGAACGAAACCGCTACCTTTACCTTCCAAGCAACCGGAACAGTGACGGGGCCGTAGGACATGAACATGAAACACGTGATCTATAGTTTGGTTGTTTTAAGCGTGCTAGCAGCGCCTATTGCGCAAGCGCGTGAATTTCGTGTGATCAATGCGATTCCGGCACCGGCTGTACTGCCTGATGGCGCAAGCGCGGTGAAAGAAATCAAGCAAGTGGATCGCCGTATTATCGAGAAGATCGTTGGTAAGCTGGCTGCTTCGTGGAACACGCAAGACCTCAAGAAATATTTGGGCGAAGATTTCTACGACAAGCAACGTCTCAGCGATAATATCAGCACCTATATTCAGCGCGACGGAAAGCTGAACGTGCTGGGCATTCAAGGCCAACAGACCTTGCAGCAATATGAAGAGAACGGAAAGCTGGTAAGCCGCGTTTCCGTGATCGTGAACACACAGATTGAGTTTAACCACCCGACCGCAGGGTTCCAGCGTTTCCCAGGGCGCACGGAGCTGGTCTTCAAGGTGAAACAAAGGTTGTAGCATGAATGGATTGAAGCACAGTTTGCTGACTACCATCGCGCTTAGCGTGCTATCTTCGGCTGCCTATGCCGAGGAAGAGGGCGTGCTGCACAACTGGAATATTAGCGGCCACAACACCGCGCGCGGCGAAGTGTACGATATCGATGGTAACAAGGCGGCAAGCCCTTATCCAAATGGTGGCTCGCATGGCTACAATGAATTCGGCATCAACGCGGCTCGCCAATATTCGCCATACGAACGCGTGAACATTAACCTGCAAGGTGTGCTTAACGGCTCGGATTATCGCGGCGTTGATTCAGGCTTCGTGCCAGAACGCATCCAATTCTTATACGAGAACGGTGAAGAGGCCGTACCATTCCGCGTCCATATCGGTGATTTTTATGCAGGCGTTTCTTACCGAAGCTTGCAGCGCTCACTCAAAGGTGCGTCGGTTGAATTCCAGCCATTCACCAGCCGCCAGCGCAAGCACTCGATTCTGTTCTTCAGCGGTACGAATAACGCAACCTATCGCAGCCTAGACATCGATAATGATTATTATAGCGGCGCGTCATGGTTGATCGAAGACCGTGAATGGGGCCGCCTAAGCTTCAACTTGATTCACGCCTATCAGGACGAGCCAAACGGCGCGCTGACCGGTGCGAACAACTCACAAATGATCTATAGCGCAGCGGTTGAGACACCGTTTGATGTGATGGATCAGAAGATGATCTTCGAAGGGGAAATGGCCTTCTTTGATGGCGATTATGGCCTGCTCGAAGATCAAACAGATACGGGCGCATTCGCCCAACTATCGGGCCGCAGCCGCTCCATGCCACTGGATTACCGCTTCCGTTTTGAGCGTTATGGCGTGGGCTATCGTCCAAATGGTGCCATCATTACGCCGGATCGCCGCTCATATGAAGCGCATGCTGGCTGGCGCTTTGATTGGGGTGCTTACCTGCGTGGTCGCGCGCAGCGCTTCGAAGATAATTTCGATTCAACCAATAAAACCCGTACCGATTTGATCGGCGCGAATTTGTCTGGTCCAATGCTTAACAGTGTGATTGCTGGCCTAACCGGTAACATCGATATTTATCAGCAGCAGGTCGATAACGCGTTCAACACTGTCGACCGCGATACCGACACTTTGAATGCAAGTTTCAATATGCCAATCACCGATGGCTGGAATGGTCAGGTAACCGGTTATTTGCAAGATGCAGATGATCGCACGGGCACGAACGCAGATGTGATGATCCGTCAATTCGGTGTGGGTGTATACACCAATGTTCAACTGGGTGATCTGAGTGGTACGATTAATCCGGGCGTGGTCGTGAGAGCCATCGATAACAATATCGGTTCTGACTCAAACGAAATTCACCCAACCATTAATGTGAATCTGGCGAACAACACGCACCGTGTGAATGCCAATTACGGTATCCTGTCGCAGAACCGAATTTCCAGTGGCGCACCAGATATCGCAACCCAAACCGCAGGTCTTGAATATGCCTATATGTTTGGCGATCACGAAATCGGCGTGAACGGCGCGTATTATGATCGCGAAGTGAATGCTGCACGCGATACCGATGCATGGAAGGCCGGCATTTACTGGACCATGCGCTTTAACAAGCCAGCAGGCCGTTCGCTCTATGGCACGTCGTCAGCTGAGCTGCCAATGAGCAATGGCGCGGTACAAGCACCTGAGCTGAAAATCGCTGGCCTGGGCCTAATGAAAGATCTGGAGCCAGGCGGATTGCTGAATCGCGCAACCGTGCTGCTGAAAGAAAACGATATTACCACCCCAACCAAACGTGAAGGTGTCTATGCTTACGAAGCTAGCCTGATCGACGAAGTGATCGAACGTCAGCGCCTCGTGCTTGAACATGGTGGTGGCAAAGTACAAAAATCTGCCTTAGTGATCGATGTCAACGATACCGGCTCTCCTCGCTCTGTTGAACAGCTTTACGAGCGCGTGAAGCAAATTCTGGTTCGCCAATACGGCCAGCCTGACTACATCTATGAGAAGGGTGACTTCACGATGGATGTGGCAAACGATATCAACACCGAGCAGGTCATTCGCGTGGTCGAGTGGAATACGCCTGAGGGCAAACTCCGCTATGGTATGCCACGCCGCCTAGACGGCCAAATTCGTATCGAGCTGCAGCATGCGAAGCAGTTCCAATCTGCACGCCAGACCCTTTGGAGCAGTAAGCTCTTCTAATCCCAACATAGGAGAGATGGCATGATCGTACATCTCAAATCCCTTCTTCTCGTCTTGACTATTACGGCCATGATGGCGTTATTTGTTGCGCCTGCTGCTCAGGCAAAAACGCTGAAAGAAATGCAAGCAGAACTAGCCAAAACTAAAAAAGAGCTAAAAAAAGCATATGATGAAAAAATAGATTATGAGGCTAAAGATTTAGCGAAGGAATTCGATCGCAGGGATAAAAAACGACGTGATCTAAGGAACAAGGTTCAGGATCTTGAAATTAAAGTGTTGGAGCAAGAGATCAAGGAAGACAAAAAAAAGAACAAAGATCCAAAATATCAAGATACCAAGAAACAAGCCATCTTGGATGCAAAGCTTAAATATAAGAAGGAAATACGAAAGCTAGATAAGGCTCAGGATGCCATCGTTAGGCCCAGAAAATTTAAGACCAAATGCACCGCATGCAAGAAGATGGCGGACAATGCCAAATCGATTGATAGTAGACGCTACATGCTTGAGATTTCCTTGATTCGAGCCAAACGGCGATACCTAAAATTGAAAGAGGAATTTGAAACGCAAGCCGCCAATGCGCGTGACAGTAAATACAAGAAGTCCAGAGGTCTAGAGGCGGCAGCCTTCGTATTGAAACGGATCACTGAGATTGAAGATGATTATAAAAAGATCAAAACAAAGCTAGAGAAGGGCTTAAAGCAGGCCAATGAAGATTTAGTCATCGCGCTAAAAGCACTTGCCATGTGTGAGAAATCCTGCGGGATAGATGAAAAGCGCACCAAAATTATTGGCTCTATTCCGGGGGGCGGTAAAGGCATCAAACTACCGCCAATACCATTTAAGTGGAACGGCCCATATACAGCCAAATGTTGGTTTTGTGAGAAGCTCGCGGCTAGTCTGAACACGATTCCGGATAAGGTAAGAGAGCGCCAACTGAAGATCATACAATTAAAAAATCAGCTCAAAGCCGATGATTTAGATGATGAGCTGGATGATTATCAAGATCAAGATACCGATTATTTTGGGCGCGATAGAAAAGCGCATGTCAAAGCAGTAGAAAAAAAGATCGAAGAATTGGGACGGGAAATCGATAGGATTGAATCGCATTTCAAAGAAGTGCTGGGGATGTTTCTTGCGTGCGAAAAAGATAAATGTAAGAAAAAAAAGAAAAAGAAAGAAGAGCCAATCGGCTGGATTCCAGAAGATGAGGAAGTAGAGTTTGAGCTGGAAACGACGATCTCGTTAGATGGCGCCAATGGCTTTATGTCCAAGGAGGTCGAAGAGCTAAACGATGCCGATAACATCACCCATACGCCTAAAGATGAGGGAAGTCGCGATAGTGGTGGCACCAAAGTAGAGCCGCCAAAAGAAGAATTTGATACGACAACGACAACCACAACAACCACTACCGAAACGGTCAAAGAGGAAAAGCCAAAAGAACCGGAAAAGCCGAAGGAGCCAAAAGAACCTAAGCGTCCACCACTCAACATTTCAACCGGTGGCAAGGTGCATTTTGATCATGTGGTAAGGGTCTCGCCATGCCCTCAGGCGGCAGGTTCGATCTCTATCAGCTCTAACAATGGCAATGCGTTACATGTCAGCAATATTGCCATATCTGGAAGCATCAAGCCAAAGCTGAACACGCGCGCTAACGGCAATGGCACAGGGGCACCCAAAATAACCGCTGAGTTTAATTGTTCATCGCCCGATAACGGATCCTTCAACGGGAATATTACCGGTACGGTCAAAGACAATAAAACCGGAGAAACCCAGACATTTAGCGTGCCCGCATCGGGCACGGTGACCGGAGAATAATACGGTTAATCAGCGCCTTAGGCATTTTTTGGCCGAAAGGCTTGATTTGACACGAAAAACGCGCAAAATCGGCGCAACATATCTAAAACATCAGGAGATTACCCCATGAAACGACCTGTATTAAAATCCCTTCTCGGTGGAGTGGCTGCTTTGGCATTTTCAGCATCAGCCTATGCCAGTAATAACATGCTTATCATTCTCGATGCATCTAACTCCATGTGGGGACAGGTCGATAATGTCGCCAAAATTGAAACCGCACGCGGCGTGTTGGGCGATGTGCTGAAAGACCTACCCAAAGAAACCAAAGTCGGTCTGATGGCTTATGGTCACGGCGACAAAGAAAGCTGCAAAGATGTTGAAATGCTGGTGCCGATTCAGGTCGCTGACATCTCTGGCATCACGCAAAAGATCAACTCGATTAAGCCAAAGGGCAAAACCCCGATTGCGTACTCTATGACCCAAGCGGGTAGCGAGCTGTCTAAGTTTGAAGGTGATAACAATGCAGTGGTACTCATCTCTGATGGCATTGAAACCTGCGATGGCGATCCATGTGCAGTGGCACAAAGCTTGGCCGAGCAAAGTGTTGGCACCAAGGTGCATGCGGTAGGCTTCGATGTCGATGAAGCCGCACGCAAGCAACTAGAATGCATTGCAGAGAAAGGCGGCGGAAAATATTACAATGCCGATAATTCTCAGAACCTAAAAATCGCGATGGCCGAAGTGAAAAAGGCAGCAGTCGAAGAGAAAAAGCCAGAGCCTGCACCAGCGCCAATGGGTGCCTATTTCGAAGATGAGTTTGCTGGCAGCCAGCTAGCCGATCATTGGGAAGTCGTTAACCCAAATGCGGAAGCCTATATCGTTGAGAATGATCGTCTAAGTATCATTGCTGGTGGTGCGCGTAACATCATTCACGAAGATGTTGAACTGCCAAACATGCTGAAGCTGAAGAAAGCACTTCCATCGGGTGACTTTACCGCCACCATGCGTGTTGTGTTCGATACCCAAACCGTGCGTGAGCGTGTGGCGCTTGGCATCATGAAAGATCATGGCAATATGCTATACGGTATGACCGGATCTACGGGTAAATGCTGTTACCACGCTATGTTGCCATCATGGGCGATCAAGGTGGCAGACGGCAAAGCGACATCGTTTAAAGGCGAGCAGCTTAGTCCGAACTTGGGCAGAGGTGGTAAAGCCAATGTGAAATGGTTGGATGAGAATGTTGATGCGATTGAACTACGCCTAGAGAAGAAGGGTCGCGATTACACGGTTTCCGTTAAGCCAGAAGGTAAAATTAATGGTGGAAAGCCAGCGCAATGGCAGGTGCTTCAGTCGTTATCTTCTCTGAAGATGCCGGGCGACCGACTCTTCATTGCGGTCAGTCAGGATAAAGAGCAAAGTGCTGCATATTATATTCCTGGTGGCGAGACGCTGATTGATATTGATTGGGTAAAAATCGAAGCAGCCCAGTAAATCTATAATTGATGCGAAGGCGGTTTAAGTGGGGCGCCAAGCTCCGCTTCCGCCTCTTGCGCTTCTATCTGAGAGTTGGGTAAATGTGACGACGATCTGTCAGACGCACTGGTTGTCTGTGTCATGGCATCAAAGCCGTCATGAAATGCATTCTCTTCTGCGGCACTCAACGCGCCGCCATTCTCTAATTGAGCAATCAGCGCATCACTCAAATGAAACACCGCGCTGACGCCTGCGGCTAAATCATTGGTTAGGCTATCGGCTTTATCGTAAATGACGATGCCTCGCATATCATTAACCATCCGTCCGGTTTTGGGTGCTAAAATCGCATCATGAAAGGGAAGGTCTGGCCGGTCTAAAAGATTGAGCGCTTGTCTGCCCTTAGGCCATGAGCCGGGTAATACATGATGAAAGTGGCTGCTTGAGCGCTCTTCAGAGCTAACATCTGCGTGAAACCCAAAATGCTTACCCGCACCACGCTCAAAGAAATCTTTCATTTCAGGTGGGTTGCCGGTGATAAAAAATAATCGCCTGCCAACACCCGCTGTCTGTAATGCCTCACAAATATGGGTACATAGCTCTAAATCTTTCGATGGAATGTCTACGACAATAGCGCGGGCCTGTTGTAGCTGCTCAGTGCTTAGCTTGCCCGCACCACGATAACCTGCGGTTATGCTATCAGCATGAGCGGCGACAATATCACTATTATCAATATCGCCCATGCGCTGAATGGCGCTTCGAAGTAATCTATTGACTTGTAAGTGACTTTCATTGTCTCTGCGTGTCAATAACAGCACTTTGCCATCTGTGTTCAGATGATCGCTATCTTCAACTGCAAAAGGTGACGCCATTAAACCCCTCTATTGATATGCCTAAGGCGCCATCATACCACAAGAGAGTGACAATTAGATGAAAGGCTTTAAATTAGCTTAAAATGGCTTCTGCTATTGGTTCCAGCCTATGCATCTGCTATCAACTGACTGTGCCTGGATTGCAGATTGAGCACACTCGTTTTTCATCCTGCAGAACAGCTATCCACCACGCTAAATCATGTCTGTATTCATTGGTGGAACATAGTTAAAAAAGCATATGCGAACATGATGGGGTAAGTTCATGGCAAAAAATACGAAACCGCGTATTGCGCTGATAGTTGGAACGCGGCCCGAAGCCATTAAGCTTGCACCAGTCTATCATGCCCTGCAGCCAACATTAGGTGAAAACGCCCAATGGGTGAGCACTGGGCAGCACAGTGAAATGCTGCATCAGGCGCAGAGCATGTTTAAGATCGACGCACACACAGATCTGGATTTAATGCGCCCCGGCCAGCAGGCCATAGATGTGGTCGCAGCAGCAAGCACCAAACTGTCAGAGCTATGGCGCGATGACCGACCTGATATGGTGGTGGTGCAAGGTGATACCTCTACGGCCTACGCAGCGGCTTTGGCGGCCTTTTACCTTAAGATTCCGGTGGCTCATGTAGAAGCTGGGCTGCGTAGCGGCACACTGGCAGAGCCTTTCCCCGAAGAAATGCATCGCCGCATGATCGCTGTGGCAACCACACTGCATTTCGCACCAACAGAACATGCGGCCTATTGCCTAATCAAAGAAGGCATCGATGAGCATGCCATTCACATGGTCGGCAATACGGTGATTGATGCGCATAAAAGCGTGCCGATAGAAAGCCCGCCGAGCATGGCTGGTGTCAGCAATAAGCAACGTTGGGTGCTGGTGACGGCGCATCGCAGTGAGAATCACGGCAAGCGCCTGAATGAAATCTGCCATGCTTTACTGGATATTCGTGATCAGGTGAAAGATGTCTCGATTCTCTTCCCGGTCCACATGAACCCTAAAGTACAACAAACCGTCCATGACGTCTTGCAAGATAAAGAGCGCATCCATTTAGTGCCCCCTCTTGATTACTTTGAATTCATCAACACCATGCGCAACAGCTATATTATTCTGACTGATAGTGGCGGCATTCAGGAAGAGGCGCCAAGCTTGCGCGTTCCGGTTTTAGTCATGCGCAACCAGACCGAGCGACCAGAAGCCATTGAGGCGGGCATGAACAAGCTGGTTGGCAGTAATCGTAAGCAGATCGCAGAGGAAGCCGTGGCATTGTTATTGTCTAAAGAGCTTCATCGTAGCATGCGAGTGGGCACTCCGCCATATGGCGATGGGCACTCGGGCGAGAGAATCGCCAATATAATGCTTGAATATTTAGGCGCTGGCACGGAAGAATAGCGCATGTTGCTCGCCGATATTTTAGCGCATTATGTGTATTTCCTCCGCTTGATTCTGATCTTTGTGGCGGGGTTTATTCTCATATCTAGCATCGATGATGCCTTTATCGATTTGCTCTATTGGCTGCGTTTTATTTATCGTCGGGTTATTTTGCGTGTGGGTGAAAAACGCCTGAATGTCGAACAACTCTACATTAAGGCGGAAGCGCCTTTTGCGGTGATCATTCCTGCCTGGCAAGAAGAGGCGGTAATCAAGCAAATGCTGCAAAACACGTCCGCGACCATAGATTACGAGAATTACCAAATCTTTGTTGGTGTCTATCAGAATGATCCCGCCACTAAGCAGAAGGTTGAGGAAGCACAAAAACTCTTCGACAATGTTCATATTGGTATCGTGCCCAATGACGGCCCGACCTGTAAGGCCGATTGTCTAAACTGGCTGTTTGAGCGTGTGCTTGAATATGAGGAAAAAAGTGGCGAGCAATTTGCGGGCATTGTGATGCATGATGCAGAAGGTGTGGTGCATCGATTAGAGCTGCGCTTGTTCAATTATCTAATCGATAGAAAAGACCTGATGCAATTGCCGGTCTTTTCATTGGAACGTCCGTGGTATGAATTTGTGGCAGGGCATTACATTGATGAATTTGCCGAAGCACACAGTAAAGATTTGCTGGTACGTGAAATGCTTACCGGCGTGGTGCCAAGCGCAGGGGTGGCGACCTGTTTCTCGCGTCGCGCCATTGCGGCACTCGCAAATGATAAAGATGGTGTGATCTTTAACACCAACAGTCTGACAGAAGATTATGACATCAGCTTCCGTCTAAAAGAGCAGGGCATGACGCAAATATTTTTGCGTTATGGCATTATGTCGACCGTGCGCATAGAGTCTGCGTTTAACGGTACCGTCAAGACACTGCGCCAGCGCGATTATGTCGCCACTCGTGAATATTTCCCCGATAGTGTCACCGCATCGGTTAAACAAAAATCACGTTGGATACTAGGCATTGTGTTTCAAGGTTGGGAGAATATTGGCTGGAAGGGCAATCTTGCCACGCGCTATATTCTACTTCGTGACCGTAAATCGGTGCTCACAGCATTTGCCACGGTTTTAGCCTATTTCATCTTATTAAATCTGGTCATCTTCAATCTGGTGCAATGGTTGGTCGATGACGCTTTTCGCTTTCCGCCATTAGTAATTTACCAATCGCTAGAATGGTGGTTATTGCTGATCAATCTTTTCTTTCTGGTCAATCGCGTCTTCCATCGCGCTTATTTTGCATTTCTGTTGTATGGCTGGGATCAGGCGATTCTATCCTTCCCACGGTTGGTGGTTGGTAACTTCATTCATTGCATGGCATCTTTCAGAGCCTTGCGATTATTTATCAACCATGTGCGAACAGGGAAGCAGCTGACATGGGATAAAACCTCTCATGCTTACCCGTCCTACGACCAATTGAAGACCATGCGCAAACGCTTAGGTGAATTGCTGGTCGAACAGGCAATTGTCACGGAGGCAACCATTCAGGAGGCGCTGGAAATCCAAAAGCGAACCAGCAGGCCGCTGGGAGAAGTTCTGCTGGACATGCGCGTCGTATCCATAGAAGCTCTGGCTCCAGCATTGGCTCGCCATATGGGCATCAAAAAACAAGAGGCAATTGAATTGCTAAAACACTCGCAAGAGGGCAAGAATTAGGCGATGAGTAACGGCATCAAACAGATCGTACTGGCTATCATGTTTGGTTTCTGCACATGCAGCATGGCTGCGCCATCCTATGCCATCAAGCCTGCCCATGCAGCGATGGAAGAGTCGTTAGAATATTTCCGTTCTTACCCGCTTGCCACGCGCGGCTATGAGTTGATGAAAGCGGGCAAATCAGAAGAAGCGATCCCGTGGTTCGAACGTGCGGTAAACATATTGCCGCAAGAAATCAATTGGCGCTTACAACTAATCGATTTGTTGCTGCAGCATAATGAGCTGAACAAAGCGAAACAGCTCGTTATCGAAGGGCTGAACCGCCACCCCGAACATAAAGAATTAGCGACTTATCAAGAGCAGGTGGATAGCCGTATTGCACTGGCTGCAAAACAAGTGGAAACGCTAGTGGCAGACGCAGAGCCGCAATTGCAACGCGAGCAATCCATGCCGCAATTTGCTGCACCCGCCATATCTGAAGCGATGCCTGAGAAAGCCGCCAAACAATTGCGCAAGGTAAGAGTCTATCGAGAGGATGCAGGCGCAAAGCACTATTACGAAGCGTTAGATTTGCAAAAGCAGGAACGCTTTGAAGAGGCGATTAAAGCGCTTGAGCGTGCCGTACAAGCCTCGCCCGATAATTATTTATTTGCGGTGAGTCTTGGCTATGCCTATCGCATGTTTGAGCGCAAAGAAGCCATCCCGCATTTTCGTTATGCACTTGAAAACCCAGAGTATGATCATGTGCGCGAAGACTTCGTCTATGCACTAGAAGAAGAAGGGTATCGTCAGGAAGCCGGAGAGAATTTACGACTGGTCGTGCCACAAGAAACAGATGCAGATCGTCGCTATGATTTGCGTCGTAAAGTGCAAATACTGGAAGATAATTGGGTCAGCTATGCCAGCGCCACCTACCGCGACGGTCTGGCGCGTGGTAGCGGTATTCCGGGGATTCAGAATTTTACGGATTCGCTGCAATATGGCTTTGAAACCATCTATAGCCCTGACCGTTGGCAACGCCATAAACGCCGCTTCCAACTCTATGGGCAGGCATTCGCATCCTCAGATAATGGGCAGCGCAATCTGAATGATCAAAGCACACAAGGCGCTGTGGGTGTCCGTGCCGCGCCAGTGCCAGATGAAGAATGGTTTCTATATCTCGCACGGCTCTTTCCCATTGGCGATAATGCCATTCATGATTGGCAATTGCGCACAACCTACGCCATCACTGAGGGCTTTGACATAGACCCCAACCGCATAGCATGGCCGTATCTTTTCCTAACGCCGGATATTTCTTATCTGACACGCAGAGAAGAGTTGTTTGCGAGTTTTGAAGGGCGTTACGGTTATTCGTTTCGTTACGGTGATTGGGTCGCCACCCCTCACATAGTGACCGCTGCAGCCCATCAGGATAACCCCAATAGCAATAGCGACTCAGTCGAGTTGGGACTAGGGCTTAGCGTTAAATACTGGTTTGATGAAAGCGCGACTCATGCGCCTAGAGGCAGTGTTGAGCTGATCTTCCAATGGCGCGACCCGGTGGCGGGCAGTAGCACCGATATCAGCGGGCCATTTGTGCGCCTGGTCACACAATATTAACGCAACATTATGGCCCGCTTGACGCCTAAAAACGATTCTTGATGACCACATCTGATAGCGGTAACTGCCCGGGCTTTGGCCGCGCTGGTTTTGCAGCCTTGCCAACAACGAGCATCATGCCTGCCACATGATCCTCAGGTAGCTTAATCAGTTCGGCCACCTTATCTGGATCAAAGCCAATCATCGGGCAGCTATCATAGCCCATCGCCTTCGCGGCCAGCATGATCGTTTGTGCGACAATACCAACCGAACGCAATGCTTCATCGCGCTGCAATTGCTCTTTGCCATCATAGAAAGAATGAATCATAGGGACGAGCGTATCTCGCGCTTCTTGTGGGGCATCTTTCCAATAGCGCTCTGGTTCTTTCTCCCATGCCTTCACATCGGCACATAAGACAAAAGCTAACGTCGCATCGGTGACTTGTTCTTGCCCCCACGCTGCTTCGCGCAGCTGCGCGCGCATTTCGGCATCTTCCACCATCACCAATCGCCAATGCTGAATGTTAAAAGAAGTAGGGGCCAAAATCGCATGCTCGAGCAGCGTATCAATATCCGCTTGCGGCATAACGAAATCCGGGTCGTAATGTTTCACAGCGCGACGTGCTTTGATGGTTTCTAACGTATTCATGCTCTCTCTCCTTAATGGTGTGTTGGTTGGTGAGGCACATCAATAACCAGCACCTCAGATTCATAAGTGGCCGTTATGACGACTTCAGACAGATCGGTGATTTCAGCGCCGTCACCTTTGCGAAGATACTGGTCATTGACCATCACCGCGCCTTCGGACACCAGCAAATATGCCTGAGCGGTAATCGGGTGTTTAATGGTGTGATGCGCAGCTAAGCGCCCGGCATAGATGCGTGCATCTTGATGGATGTGTAGCGGTGCGTCGCCATCGCCTGAGACTAAAAGCGGCAACGCATCTTTAACGGGTTCTTTCGGAAAAGCATGGCTATCCCAGCGGGGTGTAATGCCTTTCTCACGTGGTTCAATCCAGATCTGAAACAGGGTCGTATCTTCACTCTCCAGATTGTACTCCGAATGAAAGATGCCGCTGCCAGCACTCATCACCTGCACGTCACCTGCTGCGGTGCGCCCCTCATTGCCCTGAGAATCGCGATGCGTGATCGCACCTTTTCGGACATAGGTGATAATCTCCATATCCTTATGTGGGTGCGTATCGAACCCAGCACCTGCTTTGACGGTGTCGTCATTGATAACGCGCAGCACGCCAAATCCGGTGCGCTCCGGGTTGATATAGCGCGAGAAGCTAAAATGATAATGCGCATCGAGCCAGCCAAAATTCGCATGTCCTAATGAGTTGTAGGGATAAACGGTAATCATGATTGCCTCCTATGCTTTCAGTGCGCCTGGAATGAACGAATCAATAACTGGCAAGCGCTTCATGGCGAAACTGCCAGCACCTTGCAGCGCAACGACAATGGCAAGAACAACCAATAAAACCGGGAATTCCCATCCGCCGCCTTCATTGCTGAATACCCAGCCATTGCCGATATGCACCCAGCTTGCACCCAACAAAATAGGCAAGCTCGCTAGTGCGGCAAGGCGTGTATATAGCCCAAGCAAAATGGCGCTGCCGCCTGCAATTTCGCCCAGGATGGTCAGGTAAGCCACAAAGCCGGGCAGGCCCAAACTTTCAAAAAACGCGACCGTTCCGGGAATGGTAAAGACAAAAACTTTCAACAAACCGTGTGAAAGTAAGATGGTCCCTAGCGCTGCACGTGTGACGAATGCGCCGTGATTTTGGGTGATATGTGGCATGGTGAGTCTCCTGTGAATGGTTCCGATAAAAAGACTGTACCAGTTCCATATAAAATGATAATACTGTCATTTATTACTTAACTAGTTCCAAAAAGTTACTAATGAGAAATGGACCACATATCCCGCATAGGCATGTTTTTGGAAGTGGCAAAGCACGAGAGTTTTGCAGCCGCAGCACGCAGTTTGGGGGTAACGGGTCCGGCACTCAGCAAACAAGTCCAGGCACTTGAAGATCAATTGGGGGTGCGACTACTGCACCGAACCACGAGGCTGGTTACGCTAACAGAAGAAGGGGCGCTCTATAGCGACCGGGCGCGCAAAGCGCTAGAAGACCTGCATGAGGCAGAGCAGCAGATTCAGGAGTTAAAAGCCTGTCCAACCGGTCTGCTGCGTGTCAACGCGCCAATGTCCTTTGGCAAACGGTTTTTGGCTCAGCCCATTGCGGCGTTTGCCAGAGACTATCCAGAGGTGACGCTGGAGGTGGATTTTGATGACCGCCGCGTCGATGTGTTGGCAGAAGGCTATGATGTGGTAATCCGCATCGGTGCGCTCGAAGATTCCTCTTTGATCGCACGTAAAATAGCAGACTGCCCGATTCTAATGTGTGCTTCCCCCGAGTTGGTTACGCAATATGGGAAGCCCAAACACCCCAAAGAGCTGAGTCATTGGCCGGGTGTCA
The DNA here is from genome assembly GCA_022763105.1 of Rickettsiales bacterium. Classification (GTDB taxonomy): domain Bacteria; phylum Pseudomonadota; class Alphaproteobacteria; order Rickettsiales; family UBA3002; genus JALEGK01. The sequence continues at coordinate 15,217 of JALEGK010000073.1, forward strand.
TATACAGCAAACATGGCATCAGCAATGAATGGCGGTATCGGGCGGCAGATGGCTCTACCGGCCAAGTGACGCTCAATCGCACATTGGCTGCCAATAACGCCGAGATGATGCTAGAGGCGTGCCTAAGTGGTGTGGGTGTCGCGCTGCTGCCGGTATTCTCGGCGGCCACACATATAAAAGCTGGTCAGCTGGTAAGGCTCTTACCCAAATTTCACACGCATCCCGAGCGCGGCATCTATGCGCTCTTCCCTCAGAACCGCCATATGTTAACGCGCGTACGATTGTTCGTCGATTGGATTACCGAGAGCAGTAAAGCTTTTCCGTGGTAGCTGAGATTGGTTGCGGGAGGACTCGTTTGGTTCCATCTAATTCTTAGAAAACTACTTTCTTGCCAATTTCTGGGTCATATTAATGAAAGTATATTTTAATAAAGGGCGAAGCAATGCTTCACGACAGGCAATTACTTTGTTACTACTGTACTTATATCTGTTTGTCAGTGCGCAAAATTTTATTTCGAAAGTTTCATGCAAAGCTTTCCTGTGAGAAGCCACGGTCTTTGCGTAGCTCCCTTACCCTGTCACCCAATGCTTTTCTGACCTTCTGTAAGTCGCGCTCATTCATACTCCATATTTGCTGGGTTGATGAATATAACTCTACAGAGTATAACTAGCATTTTAAGCGGGTGAGCGTTTGAGGTTAAGGCGTATGGAGGCGGTGAAGAAATCCAGTTGGGCAAAAGAGTATTATGAGATCGTTGAATACTATTTCTGGGAGCCGCAGCATATTGGACGACAAAAGAATCCGAACACCAAATATGTGAATGCGGAAATGGCGCTCGATCATGTCCGTAATCTGGAAGTGTCGTTGAATCATATCATCAACATCTTTTTCAGGCTGGCTCCAGACAATTTCATCAATCGAATGCTGGAGAAGTATTACGACCATCAAACGGACGATGCGTTTGTATTCACTGGCAGGGAGGAACTGCGAGACATTTACGGAGCGACTCAGCCAGATGTGTATTTTGTGGGGAAGGATACAACGCTATCCATCGAATTGAAGTTGGCGGCAAAAACAAGCCCCGATCAGCTTGCGAAATACGCTGTGCTGAACTCTCATGTCGAAAAGCTTGATAATCGGCCTAGGAAGCATTTTCTATTGTATATGACCCCAAGTGGCAGGGTGGATAAGCTGGCACCTAAGCTAAGCACCTATGAAGCGATTAAAACCGCGATTAGCGATGAGGGCATCGCCAAGGTGCTTAAACGGGCAAAGTTGAAGGAAGACCTCATCTCACAGGTTCGCGAATATGTGGGGCTGTCCCATTTTGAGATCACCAGCTACGAGGCTTTCTCATCATTCTTGCGGCAAGAGAAGGCTGCATCGAGGGAGTCCACTTTCAAAAAGCTCGTTGATGGTATTGTGAGCGAATTTGCTGAGCGTGGGCTTGTCTAAGCTGTCATTCGTAGCTAAAGCAACCCTTAAGTGTTTTTTAACGTTAATCCCGATGCGCACTCTGTAATTTCGGGCGTGGATACCTCGCCGAAGAGGTCGGCGTGCAAATGCCCGATATAGCCCGCCCTATCGTTTCGGAGTGGGACGGGCTGGAGCGGTTGTTAAACCATTAATCCGCTACGTGCAAATTTCAGGAAAATAACAAAAAACAATTTCTTTGTGGCAAAAAGGCGCTGATAAATTAGTATCTCCACACTACACAATCATACTGGGGAATCCATTGTCACGACTTACCGACCTTATCGCCCGCGCTAAGGCAAAAGATGCTGAACTGGGAATCGAACTAGAGAAAGAGTTTAAGGTGCTTTCCTCTCGTCGTTCGTTTGGCCTTAATTTTGAGCGCCATCGTCCCGAAAGTGTCGAGTTGCCGGGACGCCCGGTGCGTAAAGGTGATAAGGTTCGCATTCTCCCACCGCGGGGATCAACGAAAAAGGGCGATCAGCGATTGTGGAAAGTCCGAAAACTGTCGGGTAAAAGCAAAACCCGCGTGGCAGACCTAGAATTGCTGCATACTGCTGAGCCTGAGGAAGCGAAGATACCCGTTGTCGATTTAATCGTGGTGGCTGAGTTTCGTGATTACATCTATCCGGGGCTGGTCAGCACAGGAAAAGTCGAGCGTGGTGGTGATAAACCCTTCCATACCGTCATCAATGGCGAAAATTTCCATGCGCTAGAGGCATTGACCTTCACCCATCGCGGTAAGATCGACGCGATCTACATTGATCCGCCGTATAATACGGGTGCCAAGGACTGGAAATACAACAATGATTATGTCGAGGGAGAGGATTTATATCGACACTCTAAATGGCTAGCGTTTATGGAGCGAAGGCTGAAAATCGCAAAGGAACTGCTAAATCCCGATGATTCTGTGCTCATTGTGACGATTGACGAAAAAGAGTATCTGCGTTTAGGTCTTTTATTAGAACAGACCTTTCAAGAAGCTAACATTCAAATGATTAGCTCGGTCATTAATCCTGCTGGGGTTACAAGACCGGGAGCATTTTCTAGAACAGATGAATACATTTTTTTCGTTTTTATGGGAAATTCGGTAGCATGTCCAGTTCCGCTGTCAGATGAATGGCGCGTTAACCCTAAAGACAAAAGAACTACAAAAATCCTCTGGTCTATGTTGGTGCGTACAGGTACCAACGCCAGAAGAGAAGATAGACCAAAGCTCTTTTACCCTATTTACGTCTCGGAATCAGGTAATGAAATAGTTGATGTAGGAACTCCCCCCAACTTGAACATAAAGCGTGACTCAATACCTGCTCCGAAAAACACAATAGCTGTATGGCCAATACGAAGCGATGGATCGGAGGGGAACTGGCAAATTTCACCTGACCGATTAAAAGAGGTCTATAAAAAAGGGTTTGTAAGACTTGGCAAGTTCACTCCGCGAGGAATGTCAATATCGTACCTTAAGGCAGGAGAACAAAAAAAAGTTTTAGATGGTACATATGTTGTAACAGGTAAACGTGACGATGGCTCTGTTATTGCTGAAAATAAAGATTCCATAAATAAAATCATTCCAACTACAGCATGGCGTATTGCTTCGCATGATGCTTCTCGGCATGGATCAAATTTACTAAAAAAAGCACTTCCTGACAGACGATTCCCTTTCCCAAAATCATTATATGCTGTGGAAGATGCGTTAAGGTTCTTTTTGGAGGGCAAGCCTAAAGCAACTATACTCGACTTCTTCTCCGGCTCAGGAACCACAGCCCATGCCGTTATGCGCCTCAATCGGCAAGATAGTGGCAAGCGACAGTGTATCTCAGTCACCAACAACGAGGTGGCTGCGGAGGAGCAGAAAAAGCTATTGAAAGATGGTTTGCGTCCCGGTGATGCGGATTGGGAGCAATGGGGCATATGCGATTACATCACCAAGCCGCGTATTCAGGCCGCTATCACAGGTAAAACGCCTGACGGAAAAGCCATTGAAGGTGATTACAAGTTTACCGATGAATTTCCGATGGCGGATGGTTTTGAGGAAAATGCTGAGTTCTTTACTCTCACCTACGAAACCCCAATCGCCGTCAGTCATAACTTAGCCTTTGAGCGCATTGCTCCGCTTTTATGGATGCGAGCAGGCAGTGAAGGCAAACGTATCGACAAACTGCCCGATAAAGGTTGGGAGGTGGCTGATACTTATGGGCTACTTGCTGACCTCGACCATGCCTCTGCCTATTGCAAGGCGATTGAAAAGAGCGGCAGTATCCGCATCGCATACATTGTCACGGATGATGAACGGCGATTCCAATCGATAGTCCGCCGTCTACCGGATACTGTCGAGCCGGTTCGGCTGTATGAATCTTATCTCACCAACTTCCGATTCTCCATGGGGCGCTAACCAATGAAATTTACACTGAAAGATTATCAAGAAGACGCGGTTCGGGATGTATTGGAAAGCCTGAAAAAGGCAAAAAAACGATGGGTGGAGGATCAGGACAAACACTCCTTCTCACTCACCGCTACCACGGGTGCCGGTAAAACGGTGATGGCAGCAGCCGTCTTTGAAGCGTTGTTTCATGGCGATGATAATTTCGATTTTGAGCCAGACCCAAGCGCAGTGGTGATTTGGTTTAGTGATGACCCCTCTCTTAATGAGCAATCCCGCTTTCGGCTGTTGGAGGCATCAGATCGTCTTTCATTGAGTGATATGGTGGTCGTGCAGAATACATTTCAGCGTGAATCATTTGAGGCGGGGAAGATTTATTTCCTGAATACACAGAAGCTGAGTAAGGGTAGCTTACTGGTGCGGGGTTTTGATCCTGATGATGACGACATCGAAAAGGATGATCGACAGGGAAACATTTTGCCTGACCTGAGATCACATACGATCTGGGACACCATCAAAAACACCATCGATGACCCGAATCTAACGCTCTACCTAGTGCTCGATGAGGCGCATCGCGGCATGAAAGAAAACAGGAAAAATGGTGATGGTAAATCTACCATCGTAAAGCGCCTGATTAATGGTGAGAGAGGCGTGCCCGGCATTCCTGTAGTTTGGGGTATCTCAGCAACGGTTGAACGCTTTGATGCAGCGATGAAGGGCATGCAAGGTCGTTCTACGCTGCCGAACGTCGTAGTGGATTCTGCGAAGGTGCAAGCATCTGGCCTTTTGAAAGATACCATCATTCTTGATAGCCCCGGAGAAACCGGAAGGGTTGAAACGGTTCTGGTGCGACGTGGTACGGATAAACTAAAAGAATTATCTGAACATTGGACTGCTTACGCGGAACAGCAGGAGGATGCTAATACCGTGCTGCCTTTAATGGTGCTTCAAGTGCCTAATACGCCTGACCCTAATGAAATAGGCAGCTATCTCGATACGATATTCGAACAATGGCCAGACCTTCCTACCGATTCCATCGCTCATGTATTCGGAGACCATACCGCCCAGACGTTTGGGGCGTATGAGGTTCCATACATTTCGCCTGAAAGGGTTCAAGAATCTGATTGGATAAGGATATTGATCGCCAAAGACGCGATTAGCACCGGCTGGGACTGCCCACGTGCCGAAGTGATGGTCTCTTTTCGTGCCGCAAAGGACAAAACGCATATTACCCAGCTTTTAGGCCGTATGGTGAGGACGCCGCTGGCCAGACGTATCCCCGGCAATGAACGGCTCAACTCAGTTGATTGTCTGCTTCCGCTGTTTGATAAGAAATCCGTTGAGGAAGTCGCTGAAGCCTTAATGACGGGAGGAGAAGCTGGTGAAGCACTGCTTGATCGTCGGGTATTGATTAACCCTCGTGAGATGCTGCCGAATCCCTTAATACCTGAAGCAGTATGGGATAAACTGCTCTCATTACCATCTCAATCGCTACCTAAGAAGCAATCTAAGCCGGTGAAGCGTTTAACTGCTCTGGCTCATGAACTCGCAGCGGACGGGCTGATGCCCGATGCCGGAAAAACGGCACATAGCGAAATGCATAAAGTGTTAGATGGCGCACAGGTTCGTTATGCTGAGCAGATCAGCAGCACCAGACAAAGCGTGCTAACCGTCGAAGGTACAAGCCTCAGAACCGATCTACAGGCGAAAGAAATGTCATTCGATGATTTCCTTGAAGAGGCCGATTACGCGGTGATTGAAGATGCCTATCGTCGTGCTGCCCGTGGCATCAGTCCTGATCTGGCAAGAAGTTATAGTGAACATCTAGCAGAGAAGGAAGATGGGCTGGAGGCAGAAGAAGCCCTCATTGAGGCGCACACCAGTATCGCTGCCTTGGGTTTGCTTCCTGAAATCAAGGAACATGTGGAAGCAGAAGCCGAAAAGCTAGCCAATCAATGGCTGGATAAATACCGCGTTGAAATCAAAAGCCTGTCTGATGAACGACAAGATGCCTATAAGCTAATCCGCGAAATGAGTACAAATCCGTTGGATGTTACTCTGTCGAGACCCAAAATGTGGATACAGCCCACCACAGCCAAAGAGCAAAGCGGACAAGAAATTGATCTTCCTCGTTATGAGCGCCACTTAATGTGTGATGAGGAAGGGTTGTTCCCTGAAGACTTAAATGGATGGGAAAAGAGGATACTTCAGGCCGAGTTGGATCGAGACGGAACCGTCGGTTGGTATCGAAACCCTTCCCGCGCCAGTCAAGACTCCCTTGGCATCACATATGAGGAGGGAGAAGACGTCAAAATCGTTCGGCCAGATTTCATTTTTTTCACTGAACTGCCTGATGGAAGTATCGCAGCCGATATTGTTGATCCACATGGGCTACATTTCAGTGACGCTCTACCCAAGCTAAAAGGGCTTGCTCAATACGCTGAGGCCAACGAGGGAACTTTCCGTCGTATAGAAGCGGCTGTCTTCATCGATAATGAATGCCGAATCCTAGATTTGACTGAAGCTCGTGTAAGGCAAGCTGTGGAAGAAGCAACGTCGGCAAAAGCATTGTATGACAGCAATGTGGCTTCAAACGCTTAAGCGGGCGCAATCCGGCGATGCGATAGCGGCAACAATCAATCGACAAAGATGATTCGCAACAGGAAATCGACTACCCGTGATGGCTTTCGATGTGCCCACTAAGGATTAAGAGGATTTGATGGCTAACTAGGTCTCTTTGTCATGTAAATATCACCGCCGAGCCCACGGTCATTGGTGTATTTGATGGTTAGCGAGTCAGGGTCATCAACTGGTATTTTTAGAAACGCGCATCCATTCTGTGGAGGATTCTCGCTGGAGTGTTCTTGTTTGGGATCAGTCGTGTAAAAGTACTTTATAGTCAGCTCACGATTCTTGCTGTCGTAGATAGGTAATTCCCCCTCGCTTTTGGACTTCATTTTGTCGGTAATGAGAGTCACCGAAAGATACAGCCAGTTTTGGCGAATCTTCAATGTTGCTGGTATCGGATCAAGCAAGGGGTCATCTGGATGTTTCCTCCACTGGGATTTTATCTCAACTGCACGTTCTCCATTCAAGTCCACCATCCAGCTCGGGCGAAACTTTAAGTTCTTGCAGAGCCAAGGCCAACTAAAGCTGCCTAATGCTAGTAAAGCCAACTCTATTACCGCCGCAACTAAACGGTAATTATCTGATACACTGAGCAAGGGCATGGATAACAATATCACCGCGATAATCTTATATAATAATGGAATGAATTTATGCATTTGGCGTATTGTAAATGTAAGCGTAAGCTGCTTCCACAAACTCTAGAGCTTGCTGTTTGCTCCATGGCTGTGCAACAGAAAACAGCATCTTAATTTCATTAACTTCAGTGTAGGTATCGCCATCGCGTCCTCTTAACGCAACAATAAGCTCTAACAAGACGTGTTCGACACATTCATACAAATTACTGTTCGCAAAGCTCTCATCTGATGCATTATATGCGAGGCATTCGATCAAGAAGGAGCTACAAGTTTTAGCTGCATCAATGTTGTTATCACGCATATGATTGCGAAGACGCTTCAGTATACGAACTACGTTTTTGTACCTGCGAGAAGTACGATTGTTCTTAGCAACTCCATTAGAGTGATGTTGAACAGGGTAGTTTGCTATTTTTTGTCCTTGGTCTGTTACAAAGCCAATGCCTCTCTGGTATTCCGTAGGGTAATTGGTTGGCCAAAGTGACTTTCTGAAATACAATACTTCAGTATAAGCAGGCACTATGTCTGCACTAATTTTATGGTCGTCTTCCGTATGTATTGAGATCGCTTTACCTCCCACCTTTACTGCTGAATACCCAAAGTGATTGCGTAAGGAACTAGCAACGTGGGTTTTGTATTCTTGGAAAGTAAAAGGGAGTGGCTCATAGTAATCGTAAACATCAAAACCATCACCTGCTGCTGGTGTATGAAAGTATGCACTGTTCAAGCATACACATAAATCTACATCACTATCATTTTTGACATTGGTGTTATTGTGGTAACTGCCCTGCGAGATAATAGTGAAATCGTGTGTTTGCATTACTGCATCTTTGTCAAACGCTGCTCTTATTCGACGTATAGTCGTTGCGATTTTAGCTTCTTCAGTATAGCTGGCTGGTTTTTTCCAATTCTCAAAACGGGCTACCCACTCTGAACGCGATCTGGGCTTGCTGCTCTCGTACATGATTTGAGCGAGCAAGGACAACCTGTCGGGGGTATCGAATAATCCAGCCATCATAGGTAAATGGGATATTAAAAAAAGCATTTCAAGAGGAAGGAACGGATTTGTTAAGATAGCCCTAGCGCCTACCATACGCCTACTAGGAAAAATTAGCTTGATTTGATGCTAGGGTTTTGGGATTCTAATATCCTGATTAACAGGAAGAAAATTGGTTGCGGGGGTAGGATTTGAACCTACGACCTTCAGGTTATGAGCCTGACGAGCTACCGGGCTGCTCCACCCCGCGACACTGATATTCGCCTATTTTCTAGGCGTGAAGATGGGCATCTATAGCCCAAGCCTTCTGCAAATGCAACTAGCCAACCTTCACTTTTTATCATTAAACGGTCGTTTTGATAAAATACTAGCAAATTTTGCTTATAATTTAGCACGATACCGGCCAATTGTTTAATTTCCGTTAATATTTCTCTGTCATACTGAAAATAGAAAAACAACATTAGGTAGAGGATATATGACCCCGACTGGCAAGACCCCGACCATAATCACGTTAATGGCATCATTACTGATGGCGGCATGCGCCAGCCCTGAGGTGGCGGATAAAGTCAGCTCAATGGACCACCGTTTGTCCTGCGCTCAGATGGAACATGAGATCCGCCAAGCCGAGCTGCTTCGCACCGATGCGCAAGATCGAAAGGGGTTTACCTTTAGAAATGTCGTTACCACGCTGACCTTCTTCCCGATTACTATGGGGACCTACTCGAATGCTAATGAGGCGATGGAAGCAAGCCTGAAGCGTCAAGAGCATCTAATGCAATTATATGTCACCAAAGGTTGTGCAGCTGAAGGCACAACAGCCACACCTGCTGCGCCACAGCCGATTGTGATTCCGATCATCCAGCCAATGACCATGGCAGCGCCAATGCAGCCAATCATGCCTGCGCCGATGAGCTATGAAGCACCAACCACTCATATGAGTGTGCAGCCTGTCAGTCAGACGGTGATAGAGGAGGTGCCAGCGCCACGTTATAGCGCGCAGCATATCCAGAACACATCGTATTTATTTGAGTAGAATCTACGTAAAGGGGTGGTCATTTGGGTCATACCCAAATAGCTCGAAGTCTTTTTGGTATAAATCCACAATCGATTGAATCGTCTGTGTGCTGGCCGCAGGATGTTTAAATTCTTCTGGTACAACATCTTTAGAGACATTCCGCTTTGGCATGTGTAGTGGTTGGGGAAAATGCAGGCCCAGCGCATTAAACAGCCCGCTAAAAATAGTTTCCAATCCGGCTTCAAGTTTAAATGCTGTCTGTAGTTTAGGGCCAACATATAAATGTTGCGGGCGAATCAACTTACCATTGGTTGTTGAGCGGTCATTGTAATGCGCAATAGTATACTCAGCCCAATCATCAAAATTGACGACTTGTTCAGGAGCATCGCTGCTACGTTTCTCAGCCAGTTTAAAGTTGGACCAGTGATAAAACGATAAAAACCGTTGAAACGGATTCCTGACTATCGCAAAGCCGCAGGTGATTTTTTCCAGATCAAATAATG
>JALEGK010000074.1 GCA_022763105.1 Rickettsiales bacterium
CCATCCTTCACCGTAATTCGCATCCATCATCTCAGATGACGCATCCTGATCGCGCACATCTACATCAGAGGCAGATTCTACTGATTCTTGGGATTCATTAGACTCGTCGCGCTTGTCACCGGCCTCCAAAGAGGCATCACCCTGCCCCTCATCATGGTTTAGCAGCGGGTTTTTCTCGATTTCCTGATCAACAAACTCGGTTAACTCTAGCGAAGATAGCTGTAACAGCTTGATAGATTGCTGTAATTGCTGGGTCATGACCAGCGTTTGAGATTGTTTGAGATGAAGTGACTGAGAAGCTTTCATGCAAGGATCGTACCACATTGCAAAAACCAACGCCAGCGAATCTTAAAAATTACGCAAAAAAAACTAGGAAAACGGTGAATAATGAAAGGACTATTAAACGCTGAAGCCTTCGCCCAAATAGACGCGTCGAACCTCTTTATTGGCGACGATCTCGTCCGGCTTACCCTCCATCAGCACCATGCCATCGTGAATAATATACGCACGATCAATAATTTCCATGGTCTCACGGACATTATGGTCGGTAATCAGCACGCCAATCCCACGATCTTTCAGATGCGACACCAAATCACGCACCTCACCAATCGCAATCGGATCAATACCAGCCAGCGGCTCATCGAGCAGAATGAAGGATGGACGACTCGCCAGCGAACGTGCAATCTCCACGCGGCGGCGCTCACCACCAGAAAGCGCAATCGAAGGTGAATGACGCAAATGGGTAATAGAGAATTCAGCCAGCAACTCATCGAGCAGTAATTGGCGACGCTGCGGCTCCGCTTCGCAAACCTCAAGCACCGACATAATGTTTTGCTCTACCGTCATCCCTCTGAAGATCGAGGCTTCTTGCGGCAAATAACCAATACCTAAACGCGCACGACGATACATAGGCAGCGCGGTGATATTCGCACCATCTAGAATAATCTCACCATAATCAGGCTGCACCAAACCAGTAATCATGTAAAAGCAGGTCGTCTTACCTGCACCGTTTGGACCAAGCAGACCAACCGCTTCACCGCGATTCAGCTCAATACTGACATTGCGCACGACCGGACGTTTCGCATATTGCTTACCAATATTCGACACACTAAGTGCGGCTTGCTTCTCCACGAGAGTCGGAGATTGCCCCTTATCAGAGCCTGAAGTCGTCGTATCAAATTCCATGTATTTCACATGCTCTTTTGTTTCAAATGGCCGAGCCATACGTCCAAAAACCATTAACGTCCCCCTTGATTTGGAACAAAAAGGCCTTTAACGCGACCGCCCGATGTTGAGCCACCAAGCTTATTGCCAGAACCCAACATACTTCTTCCTGTAGAAAGATTATACGTCAAATAAGTGCCTTTGAGAACATTCTTATCGCGGGTGAGTACAACATCGCCCGCCATGCTGATCAATTGTTTATCCACTTCATAGACAGCTTGGCTGCCTTTTGCAGTCTCACGGGGGCTTTTAAAGAACACGCCACCATCCGCATTGATGCGTGAAATGCCCTTCACTGTGCCCTGACCTTGACCGTTATTGTTGTAAAAAACCATCATGCGTGCCGCCTGCATGGTAATATTGCCCTGATTCGCCACCACATTTCCAGTGAACACAGCCTTTTGCTCATTCTGGAACACTTCCAACGTGTCAGCAGAAATCTCAATGGGCTGCTTGCTATCCAGCTCCTGAGCATGCACTGCCGTGGCCATTAGCAGGCCTATCATCCACACAAACTGTCTAACCATCATTCTTAATCACCAAAGTGACCCCATTTGTAAAACGCATCACACGCTGCTCATGATCCCACACGAACCCTTCAGCTTTTATACTGCCTAGCGGACCAAACCCTTCGACAGGCTTTACCCCGCGCGCGATGTGCTTGTTCATATCGACATGAACGGATTCTGTCGCCATTTCATATCCCTGATCGTGGAATAAATACACATCATCCGTTAATTTCAATGTTTTAGCGTCTGTATTGATCTGCCCACCTTTGGCGCGAACCGTCAGCCATGTCTCTTCTTCTGTCAGCATATCGGCTTGCACATTACTCAAAATAATTGTGTTTTCATCCTGCTGAATCGCCGAATCAGCGGTAATCAGGTAGGGCTGATTCTTCTCATCAACACCTTGGAAGGTCGGGTTCGTCATCACCGGAACCGAGTCAGTCTTCTCATTCACAGTGGTAAAAGCAATGCGCAGCCCCTCTTCATCGGCATTTATCACGGGCAGAATAATGATCGTCAAAATCATCAGCACCGAAAGCACGGCCAAAAACATTTTGCTGAAAAGCACAAAGCGCGTGTAACGACCAATAGAGCTCAGCAATCGCTGCGTGTCTTGACGAATCCAGCGATTATTGGTTGTCACGTTAACGGGCTTTTCAATAACCGGCACTACATGATCCCCACACGTAAGCAATCGTGAATATGCAAGATTCCAACCGGCTTAGAATCAGCATCTAACACGAACAAGCTGGTAATCGATTTATTATTCATGATACCGAGCGCTTCTGCAGCCAACATGCTGCGACGAATCGTCACCGGATCTTTGGTCATCACCTCGCCTGCGCGTTTGGCCAAAATGTCATCCTTCATATGGCGACGTAAGTCACCATCCGTAATGATGCCTGCAAGCGACCCATCAGCCTTGATGACACCCGCACAACCAAAATGCTTCGCCGTAATCTCAAGCAATGTTTTTTCCATCAGTTCATCTTCAGACACAATCGGCAGATTGCTAGCATCATGCATCAATGCTTCGACTTTCAAGAAAGCCTGACCCAACTTGCCACCAGGGTGATACACATTGAAATCTTCTTTGGTAAACCCGCGCAGCTCAATCAGCGCTACGGCAATCGCATCACCATAAGCAAGCATCATGGTGGTGGATGTTGTTGGCGCACCGGTTGGCGATGCCTCTGGCACCTCCGGCAAAACCAGCGGATAATCTGACGCCTCAGATAAGGTCGATTGATCGCGACGCACCATACCAATCAGCGGGATCGAGAATCGCTTCGAATACGCGATGATATCGCCCAGCTCTTCGGTCTCACCAGAATTGGAAAGCAATAAAATCGCATCCTCTTTGGTGATCATACCCAGATCGCCATGACTCGCCTCACCCGGATGCACAAAGCTAGCCGGTGTGCCAGTAGATGCCATGGTCGCGGCAATCTTGCGTGCAATATGACCACTCTTGCCCATACCGCTCACAATCACACGACCTTTTAGATTCGCAATGCACTGCACCGCGCCCAAAAATTCGTCACCCAGCACTTCGGACAGTGACTCCAGCCCTTCAATCTCGCGCTGAAGCACTTCTTTAGCAACCCGCAAGGTTGCTTCATCATCCGATGACACGGTTTCTAATTCTGCTGACATGATTATGTTACGCTCCCAACAAGCATTCCCTGCGTTTTATGAATGGGCGAAGATATCAACTTCTTCCCAACCCGCCACATCAAGCGCCGCTCTGACTGGCAGACAGGCAAATAGCTCATGCGCCAGCTCATAGCGGTCTTCGCGTTTAAGCAAGACATTCAACTTCTCACGAAGCGCATGCAGATATAACACATCGGATGCGGCATAATCGATCTGCCCTTCAGTAAGCTCAGACGCGCCCCAATCCGATGATTGCTGAAACTTCGATATGTCTATTTCCAACAGGTGTTTGCAAATATCCTTAAAGCCATGACGCTCCGTGTAGGTTCGCGTCAAGCGAGAGGCAATCTTAGTGCAGTAAATATTCTCCAGACGAATGCCTAAATAGCGCTGAATGATGCCAAGATCAAAACGCGCAAAATGGAAGATTTTTTGCGAATCAGGATTGCTGAGCAGCGCCTTCAGATTCGGCGCATCATACTGCCCCCGATCAAAGCGCACCAAATGCGCATCGCCGTCACCCGTACTGATTTGCACCACACACAATCTGTCACGATAGGTATTCAGCCCCATCGCTTCAGAATCAATCGCCAAATCACCTTCAAGTTTCAGGTCATTCGGCAGATCATTTTCATAAAGATAATTTGCCATGCCCCTGTTCTATCGGTTGAATTGCAAAGGCTCAACGGTTATTTTACCTTTGTTCAAAATATAGGATGACCATGACCACTAACTTTTTCACCAAAATTCCGGCATTTACCGATTTTAACGAGGCAACGGCCCTTAAACATTATCACCCTGCCCCGTCCGATTGGTATGTCATTGTGGCTGATGTCGCCGGATCGACCCAAGCCATTGAACAAGGGCGATATAAAGATGTGAACATGTTAGGTGCAGCCTGCATTATCGCTGCGGTCAATGCCTGCGGCAATCACGACTTTCCGTACGTATTCGGTGGTGATGGCGCGACCATGTTGGTTCCTCAAGAAAATCTCGAAGCCGTTAAATCTGAACTGTTAAAACTGAAATATCATGCGATTGGCGTGTTTGACCTCTCTCTCAGAGTCGGCGTTGTCCCCATCTCAGAGATTGAAGCACGCAAAAAGCAGATTTTGGTCGCACGCTATGAACTACCAACCCACAAAAGCTTAGCCATGTTTTATGGTGGCGGCGTGGCACTGGCCGATGATTTGGTGAAGCATCACGGCTTTGTCCTCGAAGCACCTGCCGAAGGACCACCAGACCTGACAGGCCTATCGTGCCGTTGGCAGCCTGTGACCACTTCAAAAGATCATATGATGAGTTTGCTCGTCATGCTAAACGAGGAGATGAGCGCTAAACACAATATCAGCTATGAAAGCATCAACCGCGATATTGATAATATCATTCATATCGATCAAAGCAGCCCCATCACTCCCAAGAACATCCATTTCAAATGGCCCGCTAACAACATCATTCGAGAGGCCAAACTAGTGTGGTCGCAGAAAAGCCGGGTGCTTGCCTATATCCACTTGCATGCCATGACACTCATGTTCCACATCATGAATCAGTTCGATCTAACGGTAGGCTTTTTCTCGATGCCTAAATATCGAAGCGACATGATCACCAATTCGGATTACCGAAAATTCGACGATATGCTGCGCATGGTCGTCGATTGCAGCAAAGAACAAGCCGACAAGGTCGAGAAATACTTAAATGAATTACATGCGCGTGGCCTCATCGCATACGGCGTGCATTACTCTGATACGGCCATCCTCACCTGCTTCTTTGAATCCGCAGAAAGTAACGGCCATGTCCACTTTATCGACGGCAATGATGGCGGCTATGCCGTTGCAGCAAAACAGCTCAAGCAACAAATAAAACGTCTATCGATGGCTGCTTAGCTCGCAAATCTTGCTTTTTACTAAACGGCCGTTAAATTTAACTCATGAATAAAATAACGACGACGCTATGCTCAAGCGCGCTCTGCGCCGCCATGTCCATCGGCACCGCACATGCGACTGCCTACGACATTACCCTCCCCGCCCCACAAAATGGCTATGGCGGGTATCAGGGCCGTAATCTGGCGCCGGTTCAAACCCAACAACCCACAAGAACCTATACCAAACCCGTTATTACGCCATCAGTAGCACCGTCCGTGACTCCAAACTTCGATGAAGGCGAACCGGAACCAGTCGTTGATGTCGATGGCTACACCTTCGGTGGAACCATCGAAGGTGGTATCATGTATTCCACCGGCAATACCGAAACACGCGATTTCAATTTGGCAATCACGGCCAATCTCGCCTCAGGTCGCTGGGAGTTTCAGAACAAAGCCGAGCTGATCAACCGCGAAGAAAACGGCCAGCAGACGGATGAAGAATACCGCTATGACGGCCATTTGCGCTACGGCTTCGATCCACGCAATTACGCATTCGGCGAAGTTGAATATGTCGATGACCGCTTCAGCGGCTTTGATTATCGCGTCACCGAAGTCATCGGATACGGCCATAAATGGTATGTCGGCGACCTGTTCCGCTGGAGTTCGGAAATCGGCGTCGGCGCACAACAAACAAAAACAACCACCGGAGTAAAATCTTCAGACCCACTAGCTCGTCTTGGCAACGACATCTTTTGGCAAATCACTGAATATGTAAGCTTTGAAAATTCAACAAGAGCGGATTTCAGTGAACTCATCACGGTGAGAAACAGCGCCGCATTAAAAAGCAAGCTAACGGATGCCTTGCATCTTAAACTTGGGGTGGATGTCGAGTATCTATCCGAAGTACCCGCCACTAAGAACGAAACCGATACCGACGTGTACCTAAACGTAGCGTACGAATATTAGGATTCGTTAGACGCCCCTCCTAAATTCATATGATTTTGACGACCATTTATGCTTTAATAAACATGTGACGTCAGGCGAATCTGGATAGGTGGCAACACCGAAGCCAGTGGCGGGCGTCACACCTTCAACAACCACGCTCTACTTGATAGCAATTGCGATCGGCTCTATTATGTAATTGGGGTCAGCATTGTCTGCAGCAGGATACGTCTTTGACCAAGCCTGTGGCGGATGCTGGCCCTATTTATTTCCAATAGAAGCGGAAGGCGCAAATGCACGCCTTCCACTTGATCAACAACTACTTACCCGTAAATGAAGTCACTATCGCTGAGCGTAAAGGTTCCATTGAGCGTAATCTCCAAATCAAACGTCCCCATTTCACCGGTAATAATGGTGTTACCTCCTGAATACACATAGCCAAGCGTTGTCCCACTGGCTGCACCAAAGGCAATGCTATCAAACCCGGCATACGTGAAGGTGTCGTTCCAATAATCATACTCACCGACTGCACTAATATCGATTAAGTCCAACGTCTGATGGAAGTCACCAATGGTGGGAACAGCATGCTCTGCACCATCACCAAATGCAAAAACATCGTTACCACCGCCACCAACCAACAATGTCGTGTTGTTTATCGTTTGCTGACCGGTCACGATAAACACATCATCATCGCTCGCACCGCGAGCAACCGAATTACCCATATTTAAATGGAAGACATCGTCACCACTGCCCCCATTCAAATAATTGAGATTGGTGTCATGTGCAGGGTCAGTTGAGGCAGAAAGCGTATCATTGCCATCATTACCGTTTAGATGACCAAGATTTCCAAATGCTCTCAGATAGTCGTCACCAAGCCCACCATTCAAAGTCGCCTCTTCCGAATCATATAAGGCAGACAGCGTGTCGTCGCCAGAGTCACCATTGAGAACCACATAGGAGCCGTTATCTGTTTCCAGATAGTCGTCATCACGACCACCATAAATAACGTCATCATCGCCTTCAACATAGACGCGGTCATCTCCCGTTCCGCCATAAACAGTATCAGCGTTACCAACGACGGAACTACCAACAAAATCATCAATGAAAACGGTGTCATTACCTGCGCCGCCTACGATGTAGTGAGTGCCTGAACCCGAAGCAAATGCTCTATCCCAACCATCTTCCAAATAGATCACATCACTGCCGGAATCACCGGAATAGACTGTATCACCATCTGCTCCTGCATAGACCAGATCGTTACCATCACCAGTATAGATTTCTTCTTTACCAGTGCTTCCATAAATCGAATCATCACCAGCTCCTCCATCTATGGTATCGTCATCTCGTCCGCCTTGTAGGTAATCGTCACCATCACCACCATTCAAGTAATCATCGCCATAGCCACCAATGAGTCGGTCAGAATTCCCGCCCCCCATCAGAGAGTCATCGCCATCTCCTCCATCTAGCGTATCGATGCCATCACCAGTCGTGATGGTGTCATTTCCCTCATAACCGTAAATTAGATACCCCCAAGTTTCACCCGGCAACACAGGTAAGGCCGTTGTATAGGTAAGGGTATCAGCCGCACTTGAGCCATGAATTGTATCTTCCACATCCGCCATAATTTGTACTCCATAGATAAGTTGATATAGAGCTGGTCCCCCCAGCGCTCATCAGTATACATAAAACGGTCAGTTAATGAAGACCAACACGCCTAAAATTATAGTAAAACCAAGCGCCAAATTATGCTAAAAATCAATCAATTAGTATTTCTCTTTGAACCTAAGAAACTTAGATGGCTTTAGCTAAAAAATGGGGCCATGAATCATCATCCCCATCACCATCTTGAAGGAGGAAAAGTCAGCCAATATAAGCGAGACCAAAAAACAAATGGTGCCCAGAAGGCGACTTGAAGTAACAATATATATCAGCAGCTTACAGATCATATTTCGGCCATGTTTCGGCCATTTTTTGTGAAAAGCTAATTATCAATACCAATTCAACAAGTAAACAACATGTAAGAAAGATGTACACAATCTTACATATTTATAGACATGTATGGTATTTGTAAGATATAGATACAGTATATTACATATTTTTACACCTGTATGGAACTTGTAAGAAACAGGTATGCTACTATACATATTACTTTGCAGTTAGAGGCCCCCAAATGACCGAAACTTTTTATAAAATTGAAAATCTCCAAAATCCACAAATTCCCAGAGATAATGAAGAGTTCGAAAAACTGATGTCTAACGAAGCCACACTAGAAGCAATCCGCCAGACTCAAGAAAGATATCTAGCATGGCAAGAGTTCCGATTAAAATCCTGGGTACCTCCAGAAAAAGAAAAAATCTGGGCCCTGATCAAAATGCAGCGTGAGTTTAACTCAGCCAAAACCCCCATCAAAGATAAAGATGGCAGCTACTACACATTTAACCCCAGAACACACGTAGAGTTTCTTCACTTGGTAGATTTAGAGCTCGGCGGCAATTTCATGGGAGTATCTGATTTTAGTGAAAATGATAGAAAACAAATTATTCGAAGACGTTTGATAGAAGAATCAATTGCATCTTCTCG
>JALEGK010000009.1 GCA_022763105.1 Rickettsiales bacterium
GAGTGCAATGAGCAAACCATGCAACCCAATCATCTGCGCCGTCGACACCACAGACGTTGATCATGCAGCAGAACTCACCAGCGCCGTGCATGAATATGTTGGGGGGATCAAGCTGGGACTCGAATATTTCACCGCCAATGGTGCCGTAGGTGTCCGCCGCATTACCGATTTAAAAGTACCGGTTTTCCTGGATCTCAAATTCCATGACATTCCCAACACCGTCGCCAAAGCCATTGCCGCAACCGCAGGCATCAACACCTTTATGATGACAGTGCACACCGCCGGTGGCCGCGCCATGCTAACGCGCGCGATTGAAGCATCGAATGAAGTCTCGCAAATGACAGGTAAAGAGCGCCCCTACATTATCGGCGTGACGATTCTGACCAGCTTAGACCAAGATGATCTTGATATGATCGGTTACAAAGACCGCATCGATGATCAGGTCAAACGCTTAGCTGACCTCGCCCAATCTTCTGGGCTTGATGGTGTAGTCTGCTCACCATACGAAATTGAACTGATTCGCCAAACGTGCGGCGATGAATTTAAACTCATCGTGCCCGGCATTCGCCCAGAAGGCAGCCAGAAAGACGATCAAAAACGAACACTAAGCCCGAAAGAAGCGATAGAACGCGGCGCAGATTATCTGGTAATTGGTCGCCCAATCACTAAAGCAGATGATTACACCACAGCCGCCAAAGCGATCTGCTCATCTCTTTAATTTCTGCCACTACATATTTCCGTAATTTGGACCGCCCGTTCCCTCAGGCGTCACCCAAACAATATTCTGTGTTGGGTCTTTGATATCGCAGGTCTTACAATGCACGCAATTCTGCGCATTGATTTGTAAGCGCTTGCCACCATCATCAGCTTCCACAAATTCATAGACCCCCGCCGGACAGAAACGCTGCTCTGGCCCATCATACTCCGCCAAATTTATCTCAACCGGAACAGATGGGTCTTTGAGCGTTAAATGCGCAGGCTGATCTTCTTCGTGATTGGTGTTCGATAAAAACACGGAAGACATGCGATCAAAACTCACCACCCCATCCGGCTTCGGATACTCAATCGGTGTGCATTCCGACGCTTTTCTCAGTTGTTCATGATCGGCTTTATGATGAAACGTCCACGGCGCTTTACCGCGAAGCAAGTAGGTATCGAGCGCGCTATACAGCATGCCGCCCCACAAGCCCCAATGAAATGCCGGACGTATATTGCGCACCTTATGCAACTCCTCCGCCACCCAAGAGCCTCGAATCGCATCGGTATAAGCGGTTACCTCATCGCCGCCTACGCCTTTGAGTGCAGGATAAAGCGACTCTGCAGCGACCATGCCCGACTTCATCGAAGTATGCGTGCCCTTAATTTTTGGCACATTCAAAAAGCCAGCCGCACAACCAACCAACACAGCCCCAGGCATGGTAAGCTTGGGCACCGACTGATAGCCACCTTCGTTAATCGCGCGTGCGCCATACGAAATGCGCTTCCCGCCTTCTAGCAGTGGCCGCACCGATGGGTGTTGCTTGAAGCGCTGGAATTCCATGTAAGGGTCGAGGTGTGGATTGCTATAATCCAACCCAACCACATAACCAATCGCGATCTGGTTATCCTCCATATGATACAGAAACGATCCGCCATACGTATCAGATGAGAGCGGCCAGCCCACCGTATGCACAATGCTTCCCGGCTTTGATTGCTCAGGCGCTATCTCCCACAGCTCTTTA
This sequence comes from Rickettsiales bacterium, assembly GCA_022763105.1. Taxonomy (GTDB): domain Bacteria; phylum Pseudomonadota; class Alphaproteobacteria; order Rickettsiales; family UBA3002; genus JALEGK01. Next base: position 1,722 of record JALEGK010000009.1, read on the forward strand.
ATACCAATACCGTATGTCTGCGGGTCTTTACCTTCGCGCAGATGATAGGTTTCCATGAGGCGCTTCGATAGCGATCCACGGCAGCCTTCCGCAAACACCGTATATTTCGCGCGCAACTCCATCGGAGGTTGATAGCTATCTTTCTGCTCGCCTTCTTTGCCAATACCGAATGCGCCCGTTAGCACGCCCTTCACGACACCATCTTCAATGATCGCATCGGCAGCGGCAAACCCCGGAAAGACCTGCACGCCCATCGCTTCAGCCTGAGCGCCCAACCAGCGAGTAAAATTACCAAGTGAGATAATATAATTACCGTGATTCTTCATCTGAGGCGGCGTTGGAAGCCCAATAGCGCCCTTCTCCGTCAGAAATTTAAAGCTATCCTTACCCGCAGGAGTATTTAGCGGCGCATCACGATCTTTCCAATCAGGCAGCAATTCATTGAGTGCGCGCGGCTCCAACACGCATCCCGATAAGATATGCGCGCCCACCTCAGAGCCTTTTTCTAACACGATAACATTGAGAGATTCGCCAGATTCTTCGGCTAATTGCATCAATCGGATAGCGGTAGAAAGCCCAGCCGGGCCTGCTCCGACAATCAGCACGTCACATTCCATGACGTCGCGTTCTTCGGACATTGTGCCTCACTAATATGTTCTTATTAGGATGATTATATCAGATTGAGATTGGGGTAACAATTGGTGGGTTAAGCACCCTGTACCATACCGCCTTTTGAGGTACCATCAAGACCTTTAGGGTCCATACTTTTGATTTCATCAGATAGTGCAACTTTAGCCGTAACGGCGTCGCTTTGATCCATTTTAGCACCCGCATCAGACAGACGAGTCAAAATGCCTGCTTCTTTAGCTGCACCAACAGACAACACTTTACCAACAACACTGTCACGTTGCATCCGAAGCTTATCGCCATCTGGCATGCCCTCAAAAAAGTCTGGTTTTACAATGTCTCCAAATGTAGCCATTACGCTGCTTTACCTCTGTTTTCATCGTCAATCTGGCCTAAAAATGCCAGTGCTCGCTTTTGCGCTTCTAAAGTCGGTATATTTCCAGACACTAAATCGCGCACATATTTGATACCCTTATAGGTAAATCCGCATGATGCCATGATACCTTTTGTATTCGTCATACGGGGGTCAGCTAGCAGTGCATTCGCATATTCCATGTCGTTGAAACCTAGAAGAGCATTTCCTAACTCTTCTACGGCCTTTACAGCGACTGCGGGGTGGTATGCGTATGCCATATTTCTTAAGACTCCCTTTACAGATAAAGTTTTATCTATTACTGCTTTGATTATAGCAAAATAAAGCTTACCAAACTATTAATGTTATGTGACAATACCGTTACATTTAGGCCAATTTCACACTGTTTCTATGGCACAATTGCAGCAAGTTCAGCAGCTTCTCGAATGGTACCTCTCTATGGGCGTTACCGAGACCATATCGGATGAGCCTGTGGATTGGTTTTCTATCAAAAAACCTCAAAAAACCGCATCAATAGCTCCCGCCCCCACAGAAAAACCACAACCTATTGATATCTCAGCTATTAAGGCCGTTGTGTCGCCAGAAAGCGCCCCCATCAACGCTAATTTAAGCAATACCATTGCTGATGCTCGCACATTAGCCGATGAAGCAAAGACATTAGATGAACTAAAAGAAGCAATCAGCACCTTCGATGGTTGCCCACTCAAGAAAATGGCAAAAAATACAGTCTTCTCAGATGGTAATCCAGACAGTGACATTATGCTGATCGGTGAAGCCCCCGGCGCTGAAGAGGATCGCCAAGGCATCCCATTCTGCGGTGCCAGCGGCCAATTGCTTGATCGTATGCTGGAAAGCATCGGATTATCACGCGCTGAGAATTGCTATATATCGAACACGCTTTTCTGGAGACCTCCGGGAAATCGCACCCCCACCCCTGAGGAAAATGCCATTTGTTTACCTTTTGTGGAAAAGCACATCGCATTATTCAATCCAAAAATCCTTATTTTAGTGGGGGGCACAGCCGCTAAATCATTGTTAAATGAGAATAAAGGCATCACTCGCTTGCGCGGGAATGTCTTTTCCTATGAGAATTCATACACTTCACAAAAAATAGACACATTCGTGCTATTTCATCCTTCCTATTTACTACGACAACCGCTACAGAAGAGACTCGCTTGGCAAGATTTGCTGCAAATAAAGACAGCAATCGAAAATGGGGTACGCCAATAAAATGACCGATCACGAATGTGACGGTTGAATGAAAATAGTTAATAAAATGTTAATTTAACTTGTGTTCAACCCCCTGTTTGATTACATAATCAAGCATAGAAGCGAAAAAAGATAAATATTTGGCAAGTAATGTACGGTAACGCAACTTATCATATCCAGTCATTTCGTGGTGCTTTAGCGACTGCTTTTTTGGTCGTTGCACTCACGCTGCTTGCTATTACCCAAATCGCCAAACCAGTATCCGGCCCATCTCAAACCGCCCTGCCGGTACTTGATGATGAGATCATTATCATCAAATCAGATAAATCAGCCGATAAGGGCCCACATACGCACCTGCTGGGCTATAATTTTTCTGATCATGATCTTCAGAAATATGAGCAAGCCTTCGCACTTCAAGACAAGGGGCTATGGGAAAAAGCAAATGACGTCATCACCCATATCCACGATGACGTATTGTTAGGCGCGCTGCTTCAGCAACGCTTTATGCACGCTAATTACGACAGCAGCTATTACGAGCTGACCGCATGGTTAGATAATTACGCAGATATGCCAGCGGCCGATGCAGTATATCAGTTAGCAAACCGCAAAAAGCCTGCAAAAGTTATCATCAAGAATAAAAGCTTCCCTGACAGCAAGCTATCAGGCGTTGGCACACGTGATGGTATCGGCGGACAAGTCATGCCAAAAGCATGGAAAGCCGGACTCGATGCGTGGCAAGAAGGTGAGTTCCATACAGCAGCGAACATCTTTAGAACCGTCGCCAATGCAAAACGTATTTCTGCATGGCACAGAAGTGCTGCACATTTCTGGGCATACCGCGCTTCGAAGAAAGCCGGTTACGAAAGCCGTGCGAAGCACCACCTCATCGAAGCATCAACCGCTCCATACACCCTATACGGTGTATTGGCACGCAACGCGCTGGGCCTAACACAGCCTCTTCGCGCTGATTTACCTAACCTAGATAGGCAGATTCTAAGTATTCCAGCCGTAAAGCGCGCAGCCGCTTACGCCGCACTGAATATGCCAGACCAGGTCGATGCAGAGCTAAGACAACTCTACACTCAGCTACCACTTCAGCAAAAACGTCAGCTTATCACCGTTGCAGCAGAGCTGAATATGCCGGCATTACAGCTTCGTATGAGCCAAATGCTACATAAAGACCCAGAGCGTAGCAGCGGCGCGGCTTATCCTATTCCGCAATGGATTGCCAATTACGACATGATCGTTGACCCAGCATTGATCTTTGCCGTCGCCCGACAAGAGTCTGGATTCTCGACCACGGCAAAAAGTCCTGCCGGTGCGCGCGGTGTCATGCAGGTCATGCCTGCTACTGCTAAATACGTTCACAAAAAGCATTTGGGCAATTCAGATGCACTCAGTAACGAGGATTTGTATGACCCAATCACTAACCTGACATTGGGCCAGCACTACCTGAAATATTTGAGTGAAAAGCCCTATATCAATGGCAGCATGATTCATTTGGTTGCCGCCTATAATGCAGGCCCAACCACCATTAAAGGCTGGACTAAGCGCTTCGCTAACATCCACGACCCATTATTGTTCATTGAAAAAATTCCATTCAAAGAAACACGCCAATATGTGAAGCAGGTCATGACCAACTATGTGATCTATCATGAGCTAATGCATGGCAAATCGGCGCAGGGCTTCGCGCTGATCAATGGTAACTGGCCGCAAATGCCAACCAAGCGCTTTGCAAGCAATCCACAAAAAGTCGCTCAACTCTCTAAATAACTTGTCGCCAGCACGTCGCAGGCCTATGCTTTGCCTATGAAGCAATCACCTGATTTTTCTATCGAATCACAGCATAGCGGCATCATCTGCGGCGTCGATGAAGCAGGCCGTGGCCCGTGGGCAGGCCCAGTGGTGGCCGCCGCCGTAATCTGGCATGAGCTTGATTGCCCCATTACCGGTTTGAATGACTCAAAAAAACTATCGGCAAAAGCGCGCGCCACGCTCTATGATCAAATCATGCAACATGCGGATGTCGGCATCGGCGAAGCCAGCACCGAAGAGATATATGCGCTCAATATTTTAGCGGCAACCAAGCTCGCTATGATGCGCGCGATTGAATCGCTAAACGCCACTCCTACCACTGCGCTCATCGATGGCAATCAACCTCCCAAACATGACCACGTCACCATGATTCCCGTGGTTAAAGGTGATAGCAAAAGCCTCAGCATTGCTGCCGCCTCTATCATCGCGAAAGTCACACGAGATCGCTACATGCAGCAACTATGCGAGAAGCATCCGCATTATGGCTGGAGCAACAATGCCGGCTACGGCACCAAGCAACACCAAGAGGCGATCGCAGAATATGGGATCACCGAACATCATCGCCGCAGCTTTGCCCCCATTCGGCGTTACCTAGAAGACCAAGCCGCATGAGTAAAGAAATGCCAGCCAAAAAAGAAAAACGACGCTATGGCGCATCGCGCCTGCTCGGTGATTTGGTGATGAAAACCACCCAACCCATCCACCGTAAACGCGGTTTTTCCCAACAACGCATTTTGAGCGATTGGCACATGATCGTCGGCGACATGTTCGCCCAACAAAGCACCCCCACCAAAATCACTTATGATCGACACGGACGTTACGGCGCCACCCTTCACATCATGATCAACCCCGCATGGGCGCTGGAAATGCAATATGTCGAACAAGACATTCTAGAGCGCATCGCCACCTTCTTCGGCTATCGCGCAGTCGAAAAACTTCACCTCATACAAGCGCCGATAGAGAAGGAAAATCTATCCACAACCGTAAAACCTTCTCAGACAACACAAGAACATGAAAAGGCAGATGAAAACGACCTCGACTCGGCACTCAAGCAACTTGAAAAAACCTTAAAAGCATCTAGTTCGACTTGAAATTGTACATCCAGTGTCGCTATATATCTTGTCTCACACAGGAGGAGTTATGAAACGACTATTAGGTTTAGTCATTATTGCAGGCGTTATCGGCCTGATCGCTTTTGCATCTTTCCACTTTGGCAGCTCTCAAATGAAAAGCGCCGAAGCTAGTGAGCTAAGCCCGCTACATCAAACAATGGAAGATGATGTGGTCATTGGTAAAGCAGAGGCTCCTGTAACGATTGTTGAGTATTCCTCGCTTTCTTGTCCTCACTGTGCCTCATTCCACGAGGTATTACTGCCGAAGATTCAGGCAAAATATATCGATCAAGGGCTGGCTAAATACACCAGCCGCCATTTCCCGCTTAATGAACCTGCGCTTCGCGCTGCGATGCTGACCGAGTGTGTGGGTAAAGACCGCCGTACCAAATTCGTCAATGTCCTGTTCGAGCTGCAAGAAAAGTGGGCCTTCTCTGGTGATTTCCTTGATAATC
>JALEGK010000075.1 GCA_022763105.1 Rickettsiales bacterium
ATGGTACGGGTGAGAGGACTTGAACCTCCACGCCTCGCGGCACTAGAACCTAAATCTAGCGTGTCTACCAATTCCACCACACCCGCACATTTAGGAAAGCGCGTTATACGCACATATAACGGCTTTTGCAAGTAAGATTATGAAAAGGTGGTTTAACGGCCCTGAGCTTCGCTTTGGCCTTGGCCTTGAGCGACCTTGATGCCTTGTAGCAGATTATCGGCAGCGCTAGCATTGCTCAGATCCACATTATCGGCGATGACACCTGCAGCTTTAAGCTGAGTTCCAACGGCTTTAGCAAGTGAGCCTAGATCAACATGTTGGTCTTTCGCCTTAGGGTCCAATTGTTTAACAAAATCTGATTTGCCATCAGGCTTCTTACCCGGGCCATCATTATCTCGATGCAGAAAATTAGATATTTTAAGCCTGTCTGCGTCTCCCCATTGCCATTGCGGATTCTTTCTAAGCTCGCCCTCCATATAGCTTTTGATCGCTTTACCGGCATCTCCGGTAACATAACGTCCTTCACCTATTTCTAAGCCCAAACCTTTCAATGCGTCGTGGTCATTCTTGGCTTTACCATCCATTAAAGCAGTGGCTAGTTTCAGTGCATCGGCACCTTTCACTGGTGGTATTTTGTCACCTGCAGGAGCGCCCGCCAAAGCGGTAGCATCTTTTTCGCCTTCAGTGGTCGCGGCCTTAATTCCCTTTTCTTTTATCTGTCCCGGCTGAATGGTTGCTTTACCGGGGTCTCTAATATCGCCATCAATCAGACCAGACGATTTCATCTGCTCAATGAATTTGAGATTATCCTCAACATATTTTCTAAGATCTTCCTCTTTGGCATCTTTACCCGGAGGCGGGCCTTCCAGTTCGCCGTCTACCACGCCATTGGCTTTGGCGGCTACCATCAAATCGATCATCGCGCGGTAGCCAGCAGCCTTATCAGCGCCTTGATCAAACTGTAGCGTCGCAATTTCTTTTCTCTCCGCGCCGCCCTGATCCTGTACCATTCGCGTGCCAATCGATACGCTCTTGATGCCTTCAAGTGCAGCTAGGGTGGAGGGGTTCAGGGTTTGGGCGAGATACTCTTTCGCAGTGGCAGCGTTGCCTTTTGTCTTATCATATTCGGCTGTTTCTAATGCTACCATCCCGTTGCCTTGCTAATTAGAATTTTAGTTCTATTTAGTGTAGCCGCATAAGGTTAATGTTGTCTTAATTTTGAGGATTTTAAGATTAATAAATGGAATAAAAAAATAATGTGATTCAAATAATTAGGCTGCCTCTCATGGGGGTAAGAGACAGCCTTCTTATTGACATAAAGTCGTGAAGTTTATCGTGTTGCGCCAGCGTCTTTCTTCGCTTGAGCCACTGCTTTCTTCGCTTCGGCACTGGCGGCATTCGCTTCTGCGGTCAATTTCTGGGTAGGCGCATCACCTTTTTCTTCCCAGTTGCGGATAGCCTTCGGGTCACTGAAATATTTATCCGCTACCGTCTTGAAATAGGCAGCTTCCTCCTTAGAGATACCAATTTTACCGTCCGAGATAACGGTGCCATCTTTTGCTTTAACTTCTTCACCTTTGGCCACCATTTTAGCCAATAATGTGTTCAAATGTTTCTCAGCCATCGCACCGATTTTTGCGTCGATATATTCTTTGCCTTCTATCATTGCGCGCGGCTGGCCTGCGGTGGTTTCCCCTGGCTTAATGCCGTAATATTTATTGTATGCGCCGGCATCATCATGCTTTTTACCGTTGCGGAACAGATCAATCAGCGCCACGGCCTGATCGGTACGATCCAAGCGTTTACCTATCGTATCTTTATCATCAATCGCCGCGCCAATACCTTCAGCGAACTTCTTAGGGTCAATCTTATCTAGGCCCCAACGGTCTTTGGTTGTTTTTTCGGTTTCTACAAATGGTGTGGCTTTACCATCCGCGCCAATCTGACCAATACCACGGTCCGTAATTGCCTTAAGGTCCAGTTTACCATCGGCACCGAGTAGGGCAGGCTTGCCAGCTTCAGACTTAGTGAGTAGCTCGCGATGGGTATTGATATAGTCCTGAAACTTTGCGGGATCAGTGGGAATGTCTTTTAATTCTGCCTTTGGGTCTGCCTGACGGCGCGTAGCAGTAATCAAATCAACCAGTGCTTTCTGGTGAGTCGCCAGATCCGTATCTTTCAGCGCTTTGCCTTCTTTATCGGTAACGGTCATTTTGTCTTTATCGACTTTGTACAAGACACCAGATGCAGGCTGACCAGCAATGGTCGCGGCATTATCTTTGTCAATATGCGCTTCATTAAATGTCTGAATGCGCTGCACAGCACCTTTGAGTGGTCCTTCTTGCAGCGTCTTCAGGTCTTTACCTTGCCAGTTTTTCAGATCAGATTCGATTTGGTTGCGCGCAGCATAAACATCTGCTGCAGTCAGATTAGTACCTTTTGCACCCAGCTCCTTTAGGCGGTGGCCCATCTCATTCATAATAAGGGCGTGCTTGGCAGGATCCAAATCAATCTTTGCATCACCAAACGTTTGACCTGCTTTAGACTCAATTTTACCCAAATCTCCAGCCAGTTCTTGTAGCAGTGCCGGTGCAATTTTTTTAGATGCTTCTGGGAATTTAGCAGATAAATCAGCAACAGTTTTGCCTGCCTGCTCTTTCATTAACGTGCCAAGTTCGGTTTGTTTTGTGCGTAAATCTTGTAAAGAAAGCTTACCGTCATTGACCTGCGTTGCCAGCTCGTTTAACTGTCGTGCAAGTTCGGCTCTGATAATATCAGCCTTTGCAGGATCACTCAGATCAAAGGTAGACCCGCCTAGCTTCTGATCCGCTTTAGGTTCTAGTGCATAGATTTCTTTTTTAAGATCATTAAAACCTAAAATGGAACCTGATTTATGAAGTGGTCCGCCTGATTTTGTTAAATTCTCTAATGTCATGCCAGCCCATTTGGTAGCATCTGCTTGCAACTGATCACGAAATTTGGTCAGCTCTGCAGGGTCGACAGCTTTGCCCGTCCTGGCAAAAGTATCGAGTCTTGCTAGCATTTCCTGTTGAATAACGCCAAGGCGGTCTTCAGGGATTTTGAGCTCTGTACTGCCAGCCAGTTTAAGTCCGTCACCAGCTTTCAGGTTTTCTATTGCATCCCAAGTATCTCTATATGGTTTGATCTTGGTCAGGGCTTCTTTCATGGCGGTATTGAAGGTCACTTCGCTGTTATCAGCTTCGAATTTCAGCATGGCATTTACATCGCGGAAATGTACGGCAGCTAATTCAGAAAATGACTTTTTGCCACCACTGCTAAGAGTGACTTGAGTATTCGCCAGCTTATCGCCTGTGATAAGGCTTAAATCAATGGCCTTATCATCTTTCAGAGTTTTTGCATGATCTAACAATAGTTTTGCCTGATCTGGTTGACCATTTAAAAGCGCTACTGCGAATTGATGTTGAAAATACGCGTTTCTTTCGGCTGCTTTAGCGAGAGTTGACAGCTTCTCAATCGATACGTCCGCTAATGTCTTTGGTTTAGCCATAACCTTATCCCCCAAATGCACCTTGTAGTGCAAAAATATTCATTGTTAACCAAGCAGTCAGACCCAGTAACAGGAGCGGCATGCGCGCATCAATGCGGTATGTAACAGTATGATATTGATTGGAAATTCGCTGATCGGCGACCTTCATATACCTGCTCCTAAATCAAAATGCCCTCTTTTTACGGGGCTTTTTAAACTTCACGTACTTATTATAGCCAATAAGGGCTTAACGCTGCGTGAAGCTTTTGTGACAATTACCTAAAATGCTATCTATTATGGGGTGACTCGTGCTTTCAGATCAGCCCATTAGCCTCCTAGCACGGCGTCACGATCCTTACCGCCAGTCCTTTTAGCTAGATCATCTTCAGTAGCATGAGCTTGAGGGATAGCGGTATCTCTATCAACTGCAGCCACATCATCCCATTGGCCGGCGACATTCTTCTTAAGCAGTTTGGCCGCCTCTTTGAACTGAGGATCTTTAACCGCTATTAGGTCGCCAACATCCACTACTCCATCTTTAAGCGCTTCTTCGGCTTTTTCTTTGAGCATCTTGACGTTCTTCACATATTGTTCTTCAGTCATGAAGTCGTCTTTTCCATAACTCATAATTTTGGCTTTTTCTGCTGGTTCCATTTTAATACCCAAAGCTTCGTATTTAGCCATTAGGTCTTGGAGGGCTTTGGCATCATTAGCGCCTTTACCATCATCCAGAATCATGGATGTTTCAATATGAGCGGCTAGCGTAGCCATATTTTCATCAAGCTCTGTTTTGACGCCTGCACGTGCTGCGTCTATGGCGGCTTTATCAGATGGCTTGGTTAGGTCAAGGCCGGCAATCTTACGATATTCAGCATTCTCCTGAATCGTACCTTCATGACCTAATTTACCAAGTTCATCTTTAAGTAGTACCATCTGTGCTTGAACGGCTTTGGCAATATCAGCGTCATCCGGCAGGCGTGCTGCGCCCGCATCGGTCTTGAAATTACCGACGTTTTTAAGGTAAGCCTCAACACCTTGGCGTAATTTATCGTGAATGGCAGGGTGTACCTTATCCAGTGTAGGCAAGTGCTCATCCAGAAGCTTCAGCGCATCAGCTTTCAATTTGCCAGCCTCTTCCAGAATCTTATCTTCTGCGATAGTAACGGCTGGTGGCGTTTCTGGCTTAAGCGCAATAGTACCGGCTTTACGGTCAACGATAATAGTGCCTGCTTTAAATTCAGTATCCTTACCACCAACGGTAGCTAGATCAGGATCACCATCTTTCAGTAGAGTCTCAATACGTTCTCTTAGCGGGTTGTCTTTTTGTAAGCCAATCGTATGTGCTTTCAAGAATTCTGCATTGGTTAATCCTTCCTTAGCCAGCAATGTTTCGCGTGCAGCTGTAGCTGCTTTAGTCATCATATATTCAAACTCTGGTTGAGTGATGCGAACTGTTCCAGCTCGATCATCTTTTAGGATTTTTGGACCCAGCGTTTCAATTTCTTTTAGCGCGGCCTGCATTGCTTCGTTGTAATGCTCTAGCTTAGGTATATTACGTTTTGGGCCTTCCACAGTAATTTTGCCGAAATGTTCTTCCGGGAAGAAGCGTGAGTATTTACCCGAGCCATCCGTATCATAAAGCAAACGTTTAGCATCTACGTATTGACGTGTCTTATCTCCACCCAGGGCAGTTACCGTATCTATTTCTTTTGTTAATGCGGCTTTATCCATAGCTGCTTTAATCGAAGCTACATCAAGCAGCGTGCCATCGGAATTGGTGAGTCGGACTGGTTGATGCTCTGGACTCTTCTTAAACTCGATGACACCATTGTCAGTTGCGCCCGTTAGCGTAACAGAGCTATCTTTAAGCTCCAGATCTACACCTGCAGCTTTTAGCTGGTCAATAGTAGCGGTTCTAAGTAAATTCTGAATAGCCAGTGCGGTATTCGTACCTTCCGGTGCTTTGTCGGTCGCCCATGTGGTGGCCAAGGTTTTGTAAGCGCTATCAGGGCCTTTAGCTGCGGTTGTATGGACTGCTTCAATCGCTTTTTCACGTGCCGCACCCATATAGCCCTTTAATCTTACAGGATCCATTTCATTAGGCGTTGCGCCGTTAATATGGCTCTTAAATGCTTCTAGGGCGGCAGTATGTAATGGCGTGTCTAATTTAGGGAATGTTTCAGCAAATTTAATGCCGCCCGCGCCATCATTAAGCGTGTATTTACCTGCTGTCAGGAAGTCTTCCGCATTATCCACTAAACGTTGTTTGCGTGCAGAGATTTCGGCATATACAGCTAAGCTTGCTAGGCTCTCGGCAATGGTTTTGTCGTCACCAAGTGTCGCAACACTACCATTCTCTCGCTTGTAGGTGATCACACCTTTTTCATCGAGCGTCAATGTACCTTTGGTCAGGTCGATATTGGCTTTTTTCAGTGCTTCAGGATCAGCACTCAACAGCTCTTTCGCATTTGTATGACGTTTGTCAGTATCAGGCTGTGTCAGCATGGTATGCGCCAGCACATGAGCAGGAATTTTGCTGCCAGAGAGCTGTGTTGTAAGCTCTTTCAGACCTTTTTTCGCGGCCTGTTGCGCACCGTCTGGGGCATCGGCAAATTCACCATCTTTCGCAACGGCTGCTTTTGCAATTCCAAGATTGGTTGCTAACTGGTCTTTCAGTGCTGCATGATCACGAATAACCGGATCAACCAGCTTATTAAATTCCGCCTCTACTTGCGCATCTTTACCTGTTGCCGGAGCGGCGGTTAAGGTGGTAAGGAATGCCTGACGTTTATCAGGTGAGTCGACTTCAGGAACAGGCTGACCATTTGCGGTTAGTACACCCTCTTCGTTAATAGCAAATTGTGTCTCAGTCAGCTTACCTTTCAATGCAGAGTCATTCAGCAATTGCACTGCTCGCACACTTGCCAGTTCTGCTGCTTTTTTAACACCTTCATCCTCAGCATTTTCTATTAAGCGATGGGCCTGAAGCGTCACTTGAAGCAAGCCATCACGACCTTTGTCAGGCACCACACTCGCATCAGAAATAGGCGGCCATTTAGAAGCTCTTCCGGCCAAATTGTCACGATAATGATTAAGGTCGAATGTAGCAGGGACGTCACCGACGATTTTTTCGGCCTGACCTCGAGACACTAGCTCCTGCAAACGATCGGCATCACCGGTTGTTGTCAATCGGTCAAACTCATTAGGCCAGCGTGTTCTGTAGGCGATTGCAGCTTGCTCACTTATATGCTTCTTATAATCAAAACCAGAGGTGCCAAACTTCGCCTCCGCATCTTTAATCGATGCCGCGAAGTTAGATAATACAGCGCCTGATCTAATATAAGGAATAGCTACTTTGCTGCCGTCATCGGCAACATACTGCAGACCGACCCTTTCTGCTTGTACGATTCTGCCTTTGCTCAAATCAAAGCCCAGAGTTGCAGCATGGTTTGGTTGGTCCAGTAACGCTGCGGCAGTGCGCGCTTGTTCTTTAGCCTGAGTGCCATCTTTCCCGTTATTAACGAGGACTAAATGGGCCAGCATATCCTTAGAAGGAGCGCCTGCTAAATTTGGGTTGTCGGCAACATAAGCTTTGACTGCTTTACCAACAAGTTGCTCTGCATTACTTGCCACATATTGGCTCAGCCCTATCTCTGGAAGTGTTTTCAACTCATTATCGAGCACGGCTTTAATGCGATCTTCGCCAAGGCGTTTAAGTACGGTTGCGCTGGCCTCAGCGCTAAGTTCTTGGCCATTGATTTTGAGCTTACCTTCTTGCAATTGCTTAATCAGCGCGGCTTGTGCCTGTTCTTTAAAGGCAGCCAATGTGTCAATGCCCAGACCCGCCACAAATGTCTCTGGCGTCACGTCTCCTTTAAACGCAGGAACTTCTTTGTCGCCCATATACAGCTTGCCATCTTTAACGCTAAATTTCTGAGCACCAATGGCAGTGGTAACGGCTGAATCGGTTGATGTTAATAATGCCTGCGCACGCTCACGAATCGCATCAAACTGCTCTTTGGTAGGCACGCCTTCACCAGGTTTTAGAGGGTCATCTGCATATCGTTTGCCATAAATGGCAGAGGCAATCAGGCCGGCACGTCCATCCAATGGTTGCAGCGGATGCTTGGTTAAATCAGAATATCTACCATAGGTAACATCCAGCACAGCAGCCACTTGGCCCATATCGAAACTTGTCCGCCCATTAGGCACAGCAGCGTCGATCTTTTTGGCATATTCAGGCCCTAAAGTATCAGCCCATAACTCTCTATCCGATTTGGATAGTAGTGCACTATGCTTGTGTGGCCCTTCAACAAAGCTTTGTTTAGCAAGCGCCAACAAATCTTGTTGGTATTTGGTTTTATCATAGCCGTTACCAGCCTCAAATTTCTCTTTGATCGCGACAATGGAAGCCAAATGACCATCAGAGAAAATTTCAGGGATTTCGACGCCATTATAATGCAGTTCATTTCCTACAACGGCCATTCTATTTTCACCATCTAGTTCAATCCCTAGTTTTGCAGTTAATTCTGGGTTGCGAAGCAGATGAATCGTGTCACGTTCATGTGTCATCATATTTGCACCTGCACTAGAGGTCAGGAACATATGGGCTAAAACTTCGCGGTTAGTGCCGAATGTAGTAATGTCTTTTGCACCATGCTTTTCGGTATATTTCTCACGCATCTGTCGTAATAGACCAGTGCTTCTAGGTCCGCGTTCATCGTTTTCCGTGTTTAATACAATGTCTTCTCTCATCCATGTCTTAAGGTCTGCCGGAAGTGGGTTTAGATCTTTGGTGGCCGCAGCAACAATCTCTTTCAATGTCTCGTCACCAACAAGCCCTAATATATCTTTTGCGCTAGCTTCATTATTTCGACCAACATCCCAGCCAAAATTGTCGCCATAGGTTGACTTTAATTCTGCAAGTACAGATGCATTGAATACTTCTCTCGTTGTATCAATGGCGGTCATATCAGCCTTTAAAGGAAACGCTTCTAGCTTGGTACTTGCGGCTGCAAGCAGGAAGGTTTTGCCATTCTCACCAGGATCGGTATAGCGAATGGCGCCATCTGGCTGTACGTCAAATTTACCCTCTTTTACATTAAATCCAGCTTCTATTAGCTCAGCAGCTTTCTGTTGCAGCAAGAATTGCAGATTTGCTTGCGCCGTGTCTTTTGCAGGATCGCCATGGCTCATCCTGGTGGCAGGCAGGCTCTTCAGATATGCCGTTGCCAGTGCTTCTTTTTCAGAACCTTGCAGCGCTTTAATGGCTTCTGTTCGAATCGCACCAAAGACATTACCTTCTTGCATAATGTCCGCTTTTGCTTTGCCATCAGCTAAAGTTGTGGCATGTTTTTGTGCGGCTTCAAACGCACCTTTTAGGGCTGGGTCTGCTTTCAGCGCATCAGGGAATACCACATTGCCGTTTGTAACAGCTAAATATGCCTTAATAGCCGTTTGAGATGCAAAGTTTGGAATCGACTTGCCGTCTTGCTCGAATTGATTGTTGTTAACTACCAATGCTTTGTTAGGATCTAAACCTAAGCGTGTTAGATAGCCCGGCCCTTCAGCGCCCAGCAAGAGAGCTCCGGTCTTTGTAATAGCACCGCCAGCCATACCAATGGTGGCTCTCACTTCATCATTTCTCTCAACGATTGCTGCAATTATACTATTGCGACCAAGATCAGAGGTTTCAGCGCGCAGTGCGTGTGCGGCATTCTGATTTGCCATCATGATGACCGTATCTTGTGCATCTGTGTCCGTCGCTATTGTGCCGTATGATTTAGGGTTGACTTTGCCAGTATTAAAATCTGCTTTAAGAGCGGTTTTAACCGCTTCTCGCGCTTTTAATCGGTCAGCTTCTGGTAAATGATCATAAGCAGGAATACGAGCGATCGTAGCAGCAAGTGCTGCTTCCTTAGGGTCCATCGTAGGCTCTGTTGCTTTGACGTTTGCTGCAAGCCATGCCGCTGCACCACCTGCGCCAAGCGTCACGTCCGCGCCATCGAATTTCAGCTTATTGGTTTCAAAACTAAATGCTTTTGCTGCATCCAGCTTAGCGAACGCTGCGTGATCAAGCTTCAATAGTGCTGCGGCTCTGTCTTTCACGCCTTCATCTGTTGCAACCAGCGTTGCATAAGCCAATTGCGCCGCATGGGTATTCACCGTTTTGAATTGATTGGCGAGTGCATTCGTCACGCTCAAACCTGACTCTTCCGGTGCGCCTACATAGTCGATACGCGCCTGATCAATTGCTGCTTGTAAACGAGTATCCTTCGGATCGAATCGTGTCATCTTTTCAAGCTCGGCATTAAAGGCGTTCGTGCGAGTCATATCAGGTTCTGATGCAGCTTTAAGTGTGAGGTCCGCAATCTTATCTGCGGTTAGTCCTGCAGGAATCTCTACAGACTTATCTCCATCGGTAAAGGTAAGCGTGCCATCAACAACTTCCAGCTTAGCGGTATCAGAATCAATCTGCATACCTAGCTTTTCAAAGTGTTTGGTCAAAGCCTGCTTATTATCCAAAGTGGTAAGGGTGGTAAGCGTCTGCCGACGATTAGCCGGATCAGGACCATTCTTGTGGCCATATCCACCATCCTCGCCGTACTGTCTCAAGCGCACCGCTTCTGCAATGAGAGTACCATGTGCAGTTTTAACCTGATTAAGAAATGCTTGTTTTGCTGGATCACCGCTTTTCTGTAATACGGCTTGTTCATCTTTTTTTGCCGGTATTGCAGTTAAACCATTGATGTAAGCGGCTACGGCGGTCTTTCCAGCCTCGATAGCAGCTTGATACCCCTCATGATTGAAAGGCGCTTTTGTGCTAAAATTTGCAACAGAAGTATTAAGTTCAGTGATCTGCTCTTGCTTCCATTTATCTAACGGTGTTGGTTCTGCTGCGGCTACTTTTTTCAAGCTCGCATAACTTGGAATAGCGGTAAGTTCTTGCCCCGCTTTGGCTAATACCACCGGATTCTGACCTGGCTCTGTAATATGAATCGCACCATCAGGCTGAATGGTGATGTTGGCTTCTGTCGTCACGGCAAAACCAGCATCCATTAGCTGGGCGGGCGTGCGAGTAGCCATATACTCAAGATTGGCTAATGCGGTATCTCTTTGCGCGTCATGCTGGCCAGTTTTCTCTGGCATATTGCGCAAATACGCAGCAGCTAATGCAGCTGTTGCCGGATCACCTTTCGCAAGAATCGCCTTGGCAGCTTCATTGCGAGCAGTAATAAACGCATTGCCATCTGAGGCACTGTTAATATTGGCGTCTTTGTCTAGGCCAGCCAGATGCTTTAAGGCCGCATCCATACCAATTTTAAAATCAGCATTGCCGCGAATGGCATCGTTATTTGGTAGAATAACGCCATCTCTAACAGCATTGATAAAAGCTTCTACACCAATAGAGCTCTTAAATTGCGGCAGGATGGTATCGCCAATTTTTAGACCTTTAGAAACAGGGTCAACTTCAAACGCTTTGCCTGCTTTAATCTGCATTCGGCTGACAAAGTTACCGCTATGAGAAAGAAGCAGCGCACTTTTTCTGGTGTCTTCTGTCAGAGCAGGATCGATTGCTGCGGCAAGTAGCGTGCTTTGCGTATATGCGGCTTGGTTTTGTGGGGTTTTATCAGCAGGCTCTGTGCGTAATGTTTCAGCGGCAACCATCTGCACGGTTTTCATCGTTTCTGCAATTTTAGCATCAACATCGTCAGCGCCTAGTAGCTCGGCAGCTTTAGCTTCACCCATCGTTGACACATACATCTGCATCGACGCTGTAAGAGACGTTGTCAGAGTCGTTTGATCTTCTTTCGCAAAAGCTTTGACACTGGTTTCAATTTCCTTCGTCAGTCGAGCTTTTAGTTCGTCTAGTTTTGTCATTTCCCCACGTCCTTCATATCCTGCGACTTGTGTTTTCTGAACTTTTGCTAATGTGGCCGCATTGATACCCCCTGACAATGCTGTCAGATTGTAACTAGGACCATCTTTTGTTGGGGTAAGAGTCACCTTACCATCTTCGAAACTAATAGCTGCTGTATCGGCGCCCAGATCCAACACGGTAGGTGGATTGTCCGTAAGCGTCAGCTTGCCATTATTGTGAGTTAATAGATGCCTGATCGCATCTTGCTGCGCCTTTGAAAGGTCTGCAGAATCTTGCTCTGCACTAACTTTTCCGTTGAGTGCCGCGCGAGCCAGCTCGGCATATACCGGACCTTTCGCATCATGAATGCCATCAACGATATCGGCGTGTAATGTGTTCTGCAGGGTGCTTTTGGTACTTGCGACCACCGCACCGATAAAGCCGGTTTCGCGTGCATGCTTATTGGCAAGATCAACACCATTATGTGCAGCCAGTAGCTCTTTATCCACCACGCTTTTATATGCATCTGTCTTCAAGAAGTCTGGCACAGTAGCGCTTAGTTCTTGCTTCACGCGTGCGACATTGGCATCTACGCGTTCATAATGCGCTTTGACAGCAGCACGCATTGGCTCAAGATCATCATCCTGAAACGTCTTATCCGTCATCAGATTAAAGCGATCACCTTTCTCAGAGTTGAACGAGGCGTAGCTTAAACCTGCCGCTACCTGTTCAGGGGTAGGGACCGTGTCTTTGTCATAATCACGCGGAGCATATTTTTGTACTAGGCGTGCTAAATCTTCCGGTTTCAGATCCTTTGGACCACCTTTAAGAATCGTGGCGGCAATCGCTTCCTGACCAGAGATCACAGAGCGTTGCAACAGCTCTAAAGATTTGGCGCGCTGAAGGTCGATGGCGCTTGATGCATCTGCGTCATTAATCTTGGCAATGGCTTTACCCAGACGGTCAATGACACTCTGGGCTTTATCAAAATCTTGAATCGTGAAGTTTGCATTCTCGCCAGCTTTTAGCTGAGCGCCATAGCTATTGAAAATAGCTGCCACATCATTCTGACGCGCAGCTAGCGACGCATTGCCAATCGTTGAATAAAGCGCTGTATCACCCTCATTCATGACTTCAAATCGTGGGTCATCTAATCCCAAACGACGGCGTGCTTCACGCATTGGGCCACCATTTTCAGCGCTATAGGCGAGCACTTCGCCCAGCTTTACGCCACCTAAATCATGGTCGAGTAGCGTTTTAAGATCGTCACCTGTACCATAAACCGCAACGCGGCCAACCAGCTCGCTGAGGCTGCTAGATTTATCTACATTATCTGGATTACTCGCAAGAAATTCTTTATCAAGTCGTAACGCATTCTCTACCAATGTTTTACGGGCTTCGGGATCCTTCAGGACGGCCGTTAGAGATGGTCCACCAAAGGCGGTTTTCAACACATATTGACGTTGCCGCTCAGCAGCCGTAGGGTCCGTAACGCGAACGTCAAACATCGATCTGAAACCAAATGCCTCCGCAAAATCAACTTCGCCCAGCTTTATTCTAATGGCATCCTTATTATCGTAACCAAACGCTTTGGCTTGATCGTCGGTAATCTTGTCAATGACACCGTTTAATGCACCCATAACGTTGGATTTATTGCCAATACCGGTGACGGCCAACATAGCTAGCGTTTCACGCGCATTCTTATCGCCTGCTACAATCTCAGCCAAGCCGGTACGTTCATCATGACCTTCAATGATCTGTCGTTGTTTGATGAATTCAGGAATCTTGGTGACATCCGTATCTGTGGCGTTTGCCACGTATGGTAAAAGCGAGCTTACTGCCACAGCATTGTCTGCTAGGGGCTTTTCATATTCCGTTTCAATAGAGGCAGGTAACCTTTCCAACTTGATTGCGGCAGCCAGCGCGTCTCTATTAGCTGCTAGATACGTTCTAAGAGAATCTTCTTTGGTAAAATCAACGCCTTGAGAAAGGTCTTCAGGCGGGTTGCCCATCGATGCCTGAATGGCCGTATAACGTGCTAATTCTGCAAGAATAGTAAGCTGCGCTTTAGGCTCAACGCCCTCTATGGTAATGCTACCATCAACTTCGATTAAAACCTTGCCAGTGCTTAGTTTAGATAAAGACATCTAACTCTCTCCCCCATGTGCATCATTCCACTAATGCTTTGCTGTCAAAAAACGTGCGAGCAGCCACCATGATTATTAATTTTTTTTCATTATAACTTGCATGTCTTAAAGAAGTGTGAAGGTTTGATGACATTTTATCATCTAAGTCATTGATTCACCGTGGGTCTGCATGACAAAAGCATGACAATCGGTGTGACAACGCCGTGAAGATGGTTAATTTCTTAACCACAATGATGAAAATGTGACGGTGGAAAAGTAAATTCGCCGACGCGAATGGGCGTTACGCAAATTGGAAGTCAGACGCGCTGAATGCCCCATCGGCAATATTGTCGAAATTGAGTGATCCGCTCGAGCCAAAATCAATGGTCGCGCGGCCACCGGCATAAAAGACATTGCCGTCTATCACGCTCGCATAATCGGCATCAAAGCCAATAATCAGCACTTGGTCTTGGCCGATCACAAAATCGCGGATGGTATCAATGCCGCCATCATAGGCGAATAAATCAAAGCCAGCGCCGCCATACAGCTCATCATCGCCTGCGCCGCCATGAATATAATCATCGCCTTGCTCTGCCGAGATGAAGTCATTGCCCGCATCGCCGAATAGCTCGTCATTGCCTTCCCATGCGAAAATCACATCGGCGCCATCGCCGCCATTGATCGTGTCATTACCCGCATCACCAAAGGCCCAATCATCGCCTTCGCCCAAGAATACTAAATCCGCGCCCGAACCGGCATAGACCCAATCATTGCCCGTGCCCGCATCAATGCGGTCTGCACCATCATCACCAGCAATCGAATCATTGCCCGAATCGCCCGCTAGCCAGTCATCACCGGTCCAGCCATAAAGCTGGTCATTACCGGCGCCACCGTAAAGCGTATCATGATCTTCATCACCGAACAGATCATCATCGCCGTCATCGCCATACACTAAATCATTGCCGGTAGAACCAAAGAAGACATCATCTCCCGCGCCGCCATGCACGGTGTCGACTCCGGCATCGCCATACAGTACATCGCTGCCCGTGCCGCCGATGATGCTGTCATTACCGCTCCAGCCGTAAATATAGTCATTACCATCACCACCATTCAGCGAATCATGACCGAAATCACCGAATAGCGAATCATCACCTGCTTCACCCAGCAGCGTATCATCGCCATACCAGCCGAGCAGGCGGTCATTATCATCGCCACCATTGATCAAATCATTGCCATCAAGGCCGTAAATCGTGTCATCGCCACCGCCACCATTAAAGGTGTCATTGCCTGCTGTGCCGACGATCTCTTCGGCATCGTTGCTTGGCAGGGTAATCACGGTGCCACCACCACCGCCACTGCCATTGACGAAATCATCCAGCAGATCGAGTAGTGCTTGTGATGCATTCTCATCGGTCGCGTAATTCTCTGGGAATTGCTGCCAGCCTCCATTGTGCACGCGCGTATCGAGATAGGGCAGGTAGCCCGCAGCAAAGGCTTCACTGATCGCATAGTCAATCGCGGTCTGATTACCCGGTGTTGGATATTCCAGCGCAATCACCAGCTTGCCAGCATTCACCGCATTCTCGACATATTTCGCATCCCACGGCCCCCAGCCAATCGGCACGGTATCGCCTAGCACAAAGGTGGTCTCTTTACCCAGCCCGTCAATCGCATCGAGGTAATCTTGGTTTGGCTGCAGCGGGTCGAGCAGGCTGCCAATATCAACCTCATTCAGCAGTGCCACGGCATTTTGCACCACAATCTTAAAGTCAGGATTGATCGACTTCACCTCAGATGAAATCAGCTTGATGAAATCTTCCATCTCTTGGCGGATATCGCCACTTGGGAACTCATTATTATAGGCGGTAATCACTTCGCCAACAGTATAGACATCGACCACATCAAGGTAGGCACCCAAATAGCCCTTATCAGACAGCGCCTTCACACGGTTGATGACAATCTCCTGCCAATCCGGGTCCCAGAATTTCACGCGGTAGCCGGTCGCCCAGTTCGGGTTTTGCCCTAGCAAAAAGTCAGGCGGGGTATTATCCCAATCATTATTGGTCCAGTAATCGCGGAATGCTTCGGCTTCACCGGCGCTGGCATAGGCCATCAGGTGTTTGCCCTCTGATTCAAACGAGGCAATCTGACCGCTGGTAAGCCCTGCATCATTATCGTCAATGACCGCTAGTGTAAAATCGCGTTGCCCCAGCACGCTATTGCTCAAGCCAGATAATTGATAAAAGAATGCCAGATCAGACATATCACCGCTCTAAATGGTTAACAAAAAGTTAACGCGCATAGTAGCCGAGAAGGGTGAAAAGCGCAAATAAAAGCCATCCCCCATACACAATATAGAGGAGGAAAGGGCTATTCGTGGAATTCCTGCGCTTCGGGAATGCGGGTAAAGGCGACTTTGGTGCCAGAAAATGGCATATTACTGCGCGGTGTCTGCCCAATGGTCACGGTATTGCGGCCAAAGCGCTCATTCAGTGCATCCATTGTGCGCGAGACGGTCTCCAGCTTCTTCGTCTGTGCCAGCTCATCCTCATTCACGAACAAATCCTGATGCATATCGTCTGCGTGGGTCAGCTCATGCAGTGTAATCGAGATCTTTTTGATATGACGCGGATGGTGCTGATCGAGAATCGTATCCCATAAGGTGCGCATCTCATGGAGCAGGTGGCTATTATCGCAGACCGGCATAAAACGTGTATCAGCGCGCAGGCGTGGCCCGCCATAATCCTCGCGCAGGCTGATCTGCATGGCGCTGGCATAATAGCCCAACCGGCGCAGACGACTGCCGGCTTTTAGCGTCAGGCGGCGTACCACATCATAGGCGCGCAGAGTAGGGCGGAATTCGGGGGCCAACACATGGCTATGGCCGACTGTGCGGCGTTTGGTTGGAATATCGGGCAACTCAACCCCGCGCAAACCATACCAGAAACGCTCACCCGCCACGCTTCCCCAAATCTGGCGGCAGCGTTTTTGCGGTAAATGATAAAGCTGCTCAATCGTGAACACGCCAGCACGCTGTAAACGCAGGTAATTGCCGCGCCCAATACCGGGCAGATCGTCGAGTTCCAAATCCCTCAATGCGCCGGGCATCGCATCGGGCTGCAAAACGCATAGCCCATCGGGTTTATTCATGTCGGTTGCCACTTTCGATAAGAAACGGTTACTCGACAGCCCAATCGAACAGCGAATCGCGACGCCTAAATTCTCGCGGAAGCCTTGCTTAATATCGCGCGCAATACGCAGCGCGTTGCTCAGCTCTTGTTCGCGCCCAATCAGCTCGCACGCCACCTCGTCAATCGAGCAGATTATCGCCACCGGCACATGGCGGTCTATCTCTTTCAAAAACAAATGATGATAATGCACATAAGCCTGATGATCGGCGGGCACACAAATCAGCTCTGGGCAGCGCTGTTTGGCCTCATAAATCATCGTGCCGGTCTTAATGCCATACGCTTTCGCCTCGTAGGATGCCGCAATCGCGCAGGTCGCATCGGTATCGGTTGGCACCACGGCAACCGGCTTGCCACGCAGGCGCGGATCAAGCTGCTGCTCCACAGACGCGAAGTAGCTATTCATATCCAAAAATAGCCAGCTTACCGGATTATCCGAGCCAAAATGCAGCATGTCAGGCGACACTTTCTGTAAAAGTAGGGGTTGGATTCAGACTATAGCACGGCAAATCAGAGCTGAAAACTGCCAGAAGGGTTAAATTCTGTTAAGGAATGAGAGGGCGCATCCAGGCACGAAAAAGGCCGGACAAGCCGGCCTGAATCAAATAGGGATCGTTGTTTGAACGTTTAGCAACCGAAGCGTTGCTCTAAAGCAGCCAGTACCGCAGGCTTATTAGCGCGGCTGCTGCGACCGCCAGCTTGTTGTTTTACGCCGTTAGGCTCCATTTTGTGCTGAGTCATCTGTGCGAAAAAATTGGTCCACTCATGGGACTTCTTATTCTGTCCGTTATTGACTTGAAGTTTCAGATAACCTGCCATTTTTTGCTTACTCCTTAGTGCCTCTTTGATGCCTGGGCTTTATTGTGTGCCCTGTCTTATAGTTTATTAATTAGCATGTCTAGCAGAGATTATCTATTAATAATTTGTTAATAATTAGCGACGAAGCGGTTAAGGTTTGATGACGCCCCAAGCGGGACACATCACAGGTTTTTGAAAAACCACAAAAAAATAACTATTTTGCGAATGCATGTAATCACCAAATAAAAGTGAAGTATAGTGGGGCAGTGTGAATAATGATGGGTTTACGCGACCGAAGCGGCCTGTGACTGTGCGGCAGCCTGCGCCTGAATAATGCCCTGATGGCGCATTTCCGCGCGGAATGGAGGGCGTGCAAGCGTCACCACATCACGCAGATTGTGCAGCGCTTTATTCAGCCCGTTATGCACTTCGCCATACGAACGACCGCGCTCTTCTTTGGAAATACCGTTACTGATCGCATCGGCGGCTTCCATCATCACATCTTGGCGTTGCATCAGGTCTTTATACATTGGCAGCGCATCGCGCACTTTGTTAGCCAGCTCAGCGGTCGAAAGCTCATCCAGATGGTTGACCACGGCTTCTTCAGGCTTAATCGCCTCAAGCACGGTTTTCGCAGCTGAACGGTATTCCAGCTCCATCCACGCTAAGAATCCGGCAGCAGAACTGTCTTTATCGGCAGCGAGTGCTTCTAGCTCATCGGGGCTTGGGCGTTTAGAGATCACCTGATGATCACGCGGCGTGCCCGCCTTAATTTCATCGGCAGTGCCAATCACAATCTCGCGGCGTTGACGGGTAAATTGCTCGGCATTGGCTTTGCCTTTTGCGGCATCTAACCCACCACGTAGCTGATCAATCTCTGACGCGGCTTCATCGCGAAATTCCTGATGATCTTCTGATGTTTCCAATGCGCTCGCATGGGTATCAATACGATCCAGCATGCGCTTCGCACTTGGCTTGTCATTATCGAACATGGCATTGTCCCAGACCTTATCAAAATCGGTTGTGGCCACGGCATAGGCGGTACGGTCAATCGAGTCACGCACTACCGGGCTATTGGTATAAATCGCATGTAATTTTTCTTCATCAGGCGTCTGGGCGATACGGCTTTTATACGCACCGGCTGGACCGCTATTCGAAAGCTCTTGCTCCCAACTGCTCTTAATCAATTCGCCTAAGCGACCCGCACCAATAAAGTTCGGGTTCAATCGGCCATGCTGGAAGGTTTCACTATAGCCAATCGTGCGCGTATCGGTCACTGGGTTCAGATACATCGATTGATCTTTCACCTTACCGCGACCACCACTGCGCGAGCCAATCGTGCCCGACTGGTTATTCTCTTGATACTTAAAGACTTGCGCCATGATGTTACCCAACACCACGTTCGGGTTTTCTTTACTGCCGAAATATTCCTGCTGATAGCCACTCACGCATTCAATGATCTTATCCGCCATGTGAGGTGGGTCCATCAGCTTGCGCTCAATCAGCTCTTCTTCTTTGCGCGTGCTCATCAATTTACTGCCGGTGGTGCGCTCACGTGTGCGTAGGGCGCTATTGGCAATATTCTCTTCAATGAAAGATTCAATGGTTGCCGGATTAGAGAAGATCTGTGCGAGGTCCATCCCCTGTACCGTGGCTTTCATGAATTTGTGGTTATCATACATATTCACCAGTGAGCGATAGCTGCGCACGCCCATACGGAAAGAGTCAGTGTGTGAGCCGCCTTCATAGAGCTGCGCGCCGATACCCAACTGATGGGCAGCATCACGGATAACCGAATGCGCCTTATACAATCCAGCACGTGCACCCGCCATACCGCCACGACGTGAATTATCACTATGCGCTAACTGCACTTGCGTTGCTAGCATGTCGCGTATGTGTATAGGTGGGCACTGATTTTCGCTCTTATCTGGATTTTCTTGCACGAAGCGTTCACGCATCGTCTCATTCAAATCTTTGTCAATGTCATCAATGGCCTTGCTGACGGCTTCAGCTCCATTGGGCTGATCAAGCAAATCTGGTAGGGCTAAAATGCGCTGCTGATATTCTTCTGGAATCGAGCGACGTAATCCAACATCTTTACCGTCAGCTTTTTCCACGCGCTTACCCCATTCGCTCAGCGATACTTCAAGCTGATGGCGGAACACATGCTTATCATGTAACAACTCCACCATGATCGAATCCAGATTTGCCAATACTTCCGGATCTTCAAACAAAGGCACGATACGGATGTTTTTGTCGTTGCCGGTTAGCTTCAGCAGCATCAGCATCT
This sequence comes from Rickettsiales bacterium, assembly GCA_022763105.1. GTDB lineage: Bacteria > Pseudomonadota > Alphaproteobacteria > Rickettsiales > UBA3002 > JALEGK01. The sequence goes on from JALEGK010000075.1 coordinate 19,772, forward strand.
CTTTCATCTGCACGGCAGTTTCAGCCTCGGCGAGTGCCTGACCGTTAAACAGATCAGGGTTGTCAGCAGCAAGTTGCAGACGTTTGATCGTATGATAGAAAATACCGTTATTCGTATCAGGCGTACCATCTGCCTTATTGCCGCTATCGGCATAACCAAAGCGGCGCGTCTTCGCGTCAGAAGGCACCTGAGCCATCGCAGCGGCCAGTTTATCTGCAAACGGTAAGTGACCGTCTGTGCTGTGCTCGGCCTGATCAAGCAGGTTAGAGAGCACCTTGTCTTTCTCGCCCTGATCAAGTTGCGAATAAGCGCGTCCGTTACTGGCGCCTTTGCCCAGTGCGCCGTCGATCATGGCGCCATCCACCACATGGTTGAGCACAAATTCTAATTCATCAGCGGTTTCACGAAATTCAATCGTACCCAAATGCATGCCAAAGGTATTCACCTTGCGGTATAAGCCCAGCGCTGCTTGAGCAGCCTTACCTTTACATGCTGCGTCATTGCAAATATCTCGGGTAAAATGGCGGATGCCATCAATGGCAAATGTAATCGCTTGCTGCGACTCTGCATTCGCAGGGTTAGCATGAATCGTCTGTAAACTTTCTACAATGCTATTAAACTCATTCTCATACTGAGCGTTCCAGCGTTTCTCCGGCAATGCTGCTCTCAGATCGTTCAGATCATCCATATAGGCATTAATCACCGTTTCGCGGTGCGTATAGATCGCATCACGCAAAGATTGGAAGGTAATGTTCTTATTGCCATCCTTATCACCCGATGAGCCCCACGAACGGAATGCCAGATCAAGCTTGAGTGACAGCGGGTCGTAATTCGCAGCAGCGGTACGCTTATTACGCGCCATCGCCTCGTCGAAATGTTCATAGACAAACGGAATCGAACGATAGGTGTTCTTCAGCGCGTGGCGCATAAAGGCGGTTTCATCTTGTGCCGTTAAACGGTTGGCCACTAGTGAGTTCATACCCATCAATTCTTCGAGTGCCGCTTTTGCTTGGGTTTCATTGCCTTTATGAACGGCTAAATCAAAGGCGCGAAGCTGCTTCATATAGCTCAGATCGCCAATATAGGTCGGGTGGGCGGTAAAGACATTATCCATCGCCACGCCTTTGAAATGATCGACCATCTGGTCCGGCGTCATATTGTCCTGTGCCAGCGCATCAATCAGATGATTGATTTCCTGTTGATCCGGATTGGCATCGCTGTGATTGCGCGCAGATTTAATCTTCGCACTGCGCGACATATGATTGAGTAGCGACAACATCTCAACGACATCAAAACGCTGCTCTGGTTCTAAATGCTTAGATTCAATCATTTGCTGAACGCGTGTGCCCACATCTTTAGATGGGCCTGGCTCTGATTGGTGATCACGAATAAGTCCGGCAATGTCGCGCACCGTATCAGCCACCACATCACCTTTATGCTGACGTATAGTATCAATCAGCATGTCCTGAAGACCATGCTCTAATTGCTTACCGTCAGTCGTCTGTAAATTAACCGCCATTGTTCTAGTCATAACGTCTTATGGTTAAGGCATTATTAATGCCTCATCTTTTTTTGACGCGGTCTACTTTGCATTCAAGCTGTTGTCACAAAAACTTCACATAACTCTTTTTGTGTCAATTTCATGAAGGTGGTATAATTAAGCCATTAAAAAAAGAGAGAAAAATCTCATTGTGGGGCGTCGCAATGACACCCGCCAATTAAACAAAAAGTAATAGAGAAAACGAGTAAGCGGAGTAACGAACAATGTGTTGGCTATGCGCAAGTGGTGAGGGAGGTCACGCTCACCATAATCATATTCTAGATGAAATTTCAGCACCGGGCGATGCACGTCCGGCGGGTAATGTTATGTCTCAATCGGGTGATTTCAAAACCGATGTCATTATTCAGGGCAGTAAATGGACCAGTACCGACATCACCTACGCCTATTGGGATAACGTCTTTGATCTATATGGCGGCTCAGGAATCGGGCCGTTGGGTGAAATCTTTGCATCAGAATGGAATGCATCAGAACAAGCGGTTGTTGGCCGCATTCTTGGCACATTCGAGAGCTTCACCAATCTGAAGTTTCACAATGTCAGTAATAATGGCGGTATCACCCGCAATTCCGATTTGGAATTATCGAAGACCGGATTCATGCAGCAATTCACTATCGGCTCTATCGGTCTGGGCGTTTTTCCTGATCAAGGCTTTGGAGATACATGGCTAGAGCTATTAGGGCTTAGCCGTCAAGAATTTCCAAATGTTGAAGGTTCAATCTATCTCGATGATGCGCATGATTCATATCGTCACCTCAATGAGGGGGGTAAAGGCTATTGGGTGATTATGCATGAGATTGGACACGCGCTGGGGCTAAAACATACCCATGATGATGGCGGCAATGGCCGACCAACGCTGAAAGAGCTGGGCTTAGAAGGCTTCGATAACAACCTCTATAGTATGATGAGTTACAAGGGCGCAGAAGGCAGCAATCTGGCGACAGGCAACATCGCAACGCCGGGTGTGTTCGACATGTTGGCGTTGCAAGAAATGTACGGCACCAATTGGGGCCATAATGCAGGCGATAACACCTACACTATCGCCGATGATGGCAGCATCGAAACGCTATGGGATGGCGGCGGTAACGACATGATCGACGCATCAGCCGTTAATGGCCGTGTGCAGATTGATCTGCGCGAAGGCCAGATCAGCAAATATGGCGATACCTATAATGCGATTGCCTATAAAGTGCTGATTGAACAAGCAAAAGGTGGTGCGCTCGTCGATAACATTATGGGCAACACCGCGAATAATATTCTTTATGGTGGCGATAGTGGCGATCTGATCCACGGCGCAAATGGTAACGATACCATCTATGGCGGCGAGGGGATCGCTGACCCAGATGACGGCGCAGATATCATCTACGGTGATGCAGGCGATGATTTCATCGTTTCAAACGCTGGCAATGACACGGTCTATGGTGGCTCTAGCATTGCCGATGCGAATTCGGGTAACGACACGGTCTATGCCGGTTACGGCGCTGATGTTGTCTATGGCAACTCAGGCAATGATTCGCTATTTGGTGGTGGCGGGATTGCCGCACCGAATGACCTGAACGACCAGCTTTATGGCGGCTCAGGTGATGATGGCCTATACGGCAATGGCGGCGACGATGCGCTGTATGGCGGCACCGGAAACGACATTCTGCATGGCGGTCTGGGTAACGATACCTATGTCTTCAATAATGGCGATGGCCAAGACCGTATCTTGCACTTTACCGGAGCAGGGCAGTCGGGCGGCGATATTCTGGCGGTGGTCTATAATATCAACAATAGCGGCATTCAGACCGCGCAAGACGTGCTAAACCGCGCATCGGTACAAGGCGATGATCTCTATATCGATTTAGGCGCAGGGCATGGCGTCTGGGTTGAAAATGGCTACGATCTGGGTGTGGGTGATATCAGCATCGCGTAAGCAGACGCATCAATCATTTCTAAACCTTTTTGCTTTATGACAGTAGCATGACAGCTATGTGTCAGTTCTGTTAAATTGCATTGATAAACAAGGCTTTTTGCTGAAATGCATGCAAGGTTTAGCTATACTGATAGTAGGTGCAAATAAGAAATTTTTAGGCAAAGAATAAATGGCAGATTCAAAAGACGAAGAAGAACGCATAAAAACGATAGCCGATATGGTTCGCGAGCAGATTATTGCGGCCAGAATTCTGGATACCAAAAAAGCAGCTAAAGATAAACCAAACGTTACCGATGGTGTTCGTCCGCAAGAATGGAATCCAGATGTTCGACAAACGAACGAGTATATTCAGCAAGGCGAGGGTGTTGAACAACGATCTCGTCGCGATATCCGATCACTCGAAGATAAAGATATTGAGCTAAGATTACGCCGTGATGGTATCGGCGAAGATAGCCCGAACTCTTACGCTCCGGCTAGTAAAGATGGCGTAAACATCAAACCAGGCGAACGCCTGCAAATTGTGCTCGTAGGACCGGATGAAGCCGGCGCATTTTCGCAAGCGTATGATAATCTGCGCGGCAAAAGTAATGTTGTGTTCTACAACATGAACGGCAAAAGCCCAGATCAAATGAAAGCAGACCTAAAAGAGATTCGTGACAAATATGGTGTAGCAGGCCCAGATGGTAAGGTCGAATACGATACCCATATTTTTGCACATGGTTTCCAAGGAAAAGATGGTAAAGAAGGTGGTATGCAAGTTGGTACTGCTAAAGATGGCAGATCAATTGTTGCTAGAAATTCTACTGTTCTCAGCACACTTCCAGATGGCGCGCGATTCATTGTAACGGGGCAGTGTGAAGGTGGAGCAATCAAACATTCAGCCCAATACGCACCAGAAGGTGCAATTGTCACCTCATTCGTAGGTGAAGGTACAGTGGGCTGGTCAGATAATATCGCCGCAGCCTATGCAGGTCATGGTAACAGCATTTCTGGCGATGCCGTATTTGCCAAAGCGGTGGCCTCGATTGATCGCGATAAAATTGCAAAAAGAAATGCAGATGCTGAGAACTGGACCAAAGTAAACAAAGATGGTGACACAGTTTATGCTTATCGCTCTATTATCAGAGGCGAAAATGGTAAGCAGATCTTCTCTGACCGCGCCGATCAAATGTTAATGACGGATATTGGTGTAGGCCGCAGACGCTCAGATGGCACTGTCGGAGCAAATGATAATATTGATATCGCCACAACCGTGAATAACAAATTTGTAGGCCTAGAGGCGCATAAAGACGCTGCGATTAAAGCAGCAGAGAAAGCATTGCCTGCGCATTTAAAAGACAGAGCCGCAAAAGTGTATGATGATATCGTGAGCGGTAAAAAATACGAAGACCTTCAAGGTCAGGATCAAAATATCGCACACATTCTGGCAACCCAGCTACAATTTGAAAAAGATCAGGCAGAGCGTGGCGTTAAAAAAGCACAAGAACGCGGCCTAGATGGTGATGCTCCAGTTCGTAAAGCTGCGGCACAAGCCGATGGCAAAGTAACTGCAAGTGTTGCTGTTGGTCCAAATGATAAGGATCCTCAAGGTCATGCCACCGCTAAAGTCGAAACGGGTGGTCGTGATATCAAGATGGGCTAATTAGCCTGACCTTTTTTAAATCTAAATAGTTTATTTTCTAAGAAAATGTCCGAGCACTGACATCATGCTCAATATGCTCTTCTGCTGATTTGATATGGCCGTCAAACGTGGCTTGCGCTTGCTCAATCTTCGTCTGCGGGCCTTCGTGATTTTCAAAATGATCAGAATCCAACAACACATCCGCATGCAGTTTGGCGGCGCGGCGCAAGTGTAACTTCACCGCATCTTTGCGTTCGGCAAAGACACGCTCGCGCGTTTCTTTGATAATCTTAAATACCTCTTCACGGTCAGCTTGTTTTGCTTCTTCTGCAAATGGTGATGATTTACCATGTGGTTTTTTACCAGCGATATATTCAAGCCATGGTTTATCTTGATTCATATGCTGATCAATGAGGTTTTTCCCGGGTGAAATCTCTGTAGCTGTTTGATCGCGCAATTTATTATACATGCGGGGTAAGCCATATTCACATACATTGCTCAAGATGGTTTCATTATAATATTTGAGATCCCCCGACCCTGGGCGTTTGCCTCGGTTTCCACCTGTTCTAACTAACTCACTAGAGCTAAAGAAAAATTGTTTTGCAGCATCTGCAGCACTTTGAAATGCGTTTAGAAACCCACGCGTGCTAACAAAATGCACGCCGGTCATTGGCTGATAATCACGATCACCGGTATGGCCGCCCTGTACCGTTTCTACTTTAAAACGTGACGTATTCTTCGGGTTATAACGCGGCTTGGGTAAGCCAAAATACTGCTCATTATCTTCTTCTCTACCGCCTTCGCTTTTAGGTAAATCATCGTAATATTCCTGATAGCGCTGAATCACGCGGCCACGCACATCGGTGCCTTCGTAAGCAACGAAAATATCGGGTTCTTGCTCTTGTTTTTGCAATTGAATAATCGCATCAGCAATCGAAATCTCACCACGGTCTGCACGTAATTTCGAACGTTTGATTTCCTGTGCAATCGGGTTACCATTTTGCAGTAAAGCACGTTCGATAATATCGGTTTCTTCGTGCGATAATTCGGATGAGTCGCCATCAAACGGCCATTTCGCATGTTTAAAACTCCATAGGCTCTTCTTATTCTCTTTAAGCTCTGCTTCAACCGTATTCAGGAACTTTTCACGCATTGCGCCTTTATCTTTTCGTGCAATCACCTGTTTGCGGCCATCTTTGATACGTTGTGGTGTATCTCCTTTGAATAGGCGGTCATCCAAATGGTGCGCCACGCGGTCCATATATTGATCGGCGATTTTGGTGTCCACCACCTGAAAACTACCCGGATTCTCTGATTCAATCGCATAGAGTGTACGTAAGAAAGCGGTGCGCTCTGCTCGTTTTGGGAAGCCGTTAGGAATATGCTCAAACGCGCCCGATTTATCGGCATATTGAGGCTCAAGAATCAGTCGCGAATATTCGGCAGATACTGGCCCATAGACGCCCATAAATTCAGATAGCACCATATCAGGTATCGCCACACGAATCACGTTATGACGCGCCAAATCAAGGATAAGATTGAGATTCGCGAAACCATTTTCGTTCGGCTTATAATCAGACGATTTCATAAAATCACGAATGGCCTGATTATCGAACAAAGTGGCTAAAACATTGCTGCCATTGCGTTCCACATCTTCATCAGAAAGCAGCAAGGTCAGCAATGTTCCCGTGTCAAACACCATCCATGGCGGGTCTTTTTTGTGCTCTAAATGGGATAAATTAACCTCAGCCATGCTTAATCATCAAACCCCTGATCTACCATGCGCATCGCCATTTGTTCAGCGAGCCGGTCTTCGGCCTGGGTATCTTGCGCTATCGGTGTTTCGGATAGTTGCGAGGCAAGTGCTTGACTTAACAAAATAAAGATGCCGCGATCTTCAATGCCTAGCTGCTGCATGGCTTCGGTCACGCTCATTTTATCGTCTAAATGCTGGGTCAGAATATGCAGGCGCTTTTGCCATGATTGCTTCTGCATCGGCGCATATTTCGTCTGAATGGCAATGAGTTTTGCCACGACTTCGCCGGGTAAATCCAGCTCACGCGCTAGTGTTTCTGTCTCAATCTTCTTGCGTTCCATTACTACACCTCTGCCGATTATTTCACCATTCATTATACGATGGCGAGCGGTCCAGAAGTGTTAAGAATTGATGATGAAACAATGACTTATTCTTCACATGGCCGTCATTAAACTGACATTCAGAATTGATATTCTAATAGTCTGATAAACCACGGGAGTTAGGCAATAGCAGGACATCAGTTACAGCATTATTCCGATGATGACATTGCGCAGTATGTGCAAGAGCATTTCTCTGTGCGTGGTGCAGATGAATTATTGGCGGAAGATCCAACCTTGCGCGATGAAAATGGGGTGAGGGAAGCTCAGGCCAAAGCATTTGCAGAAAACATCGCGGCACTTCCTCCGTGGCAGCAGATTCTACTGATGGAAAGCGAAGGACCAAATATCGCAGCAGGCAAGCAAACCACCTTGCAGCTTTATCGCAAGATCGTGAATGAACATGAATCAGAGCCAAAGGGTTTCTATTTACACAAATATGAAAAAACAATCGGAGGCGCACATGCCATCGTCTGGTATGCCGATAAGGAAAAAGGTGCCTTTCGTTTTAATCATGAATTTGGCCATCGCATGGATAAGCTGATCGCCAGTGACTACTGCGAATTTACAGATCAGCCAGATATTTTCAGAACAGATGCCGCCAATAAACCACCGCAGTGGCAACAGCCAGTAGATGCATTCATCAAGCAACTACCCAAAGCAACGTATGCGAGTGCGAGAGAAGAGGCGCTCGCCACACATTTGCTGAAATACCCGCCACATGAACGACGCTCAGAAGCATTCGCAGAGATGAATGCCATCTATACCGAGGCATATGCACATCACAAAGGTAATAGCAGTGAAACAGCGAAGCAGATGGAGCAAGAAGTGCCAGATATCTGGCCCGCCTATCGCGATTATGTCATCCCGCTTGCCCAGCACACTGCCCGCAAGTTAATAGAAACCCGGTTCGGGCATGTCTATACCGATTTCAATGCCACGCCAGGTGCACAAGGCGAAACCAACAATCTGCAATATGATGGGCGCATCGCGGAAACGCCGCAGCGACAGCAGGGGGTGCTATGATTGAGTCAGTAGCTGATATCGCACTCGTTGGTGGTGGTTATGCGAACATGGCCGCAACATATAAAATATTGCAACAGGCAAGACAAATGCGCATTGATGGCCACCCATTAGCGCGTGACACCGTCCATATGCGCATTTTTGATGTACGGCATGATTTCTTCGGCGGCGGAGAAGCCTATTCAGCCAGCTCGCCCGATATGATGTTCAACGTGCCGCTATTCAGTATGGGTACAAAAGAGAAACGGAGTGCGGGAACATTAATAGAAGAGTGGGGTAAATGGATTTCAAGAGACGTCGATCATTGGCTCACCCCTTTAGAGGTCATGGCGAAGGATGGGGAGCACCCCGCATTAAAACGTTGGCTAGACGCCCATGCAGAGCCACTTCGTCAACGCACTGAAAAACTAAAAGAGCAGAAAATCCCTCGCGTCATCTTTGACCAATTCATGAAAGAACAATTGTTCGACATGATCGAAGAGGGCAAGAAACTTGGTATTGCGATTGATCTGGTTGAAGCAGAAGTCGAAGACATCAAAGCGAACGGATCGGGCGGCTATCGTTTGGCAATCAGCGAGGATGCAAAACGTGTCACGTTCGATAAGCAAGATGATAACATTCAGCTACATACGCAGGATTGGGATGGCGATCACAGCATTGAAGCGACAGAAGCCGTATTGGGTTTAGGCTTTGCCGATCGCAGCAAGTTTGAAAAATTAGATGCTTATGAAGCGCAGAATACAAAGCCTGTTCGTTATATCGAAAATCAAGTGAACCGTAAGGGTGAAGACAAACCCAAAGCACAGATAATCAAAGAAAGCATTCTGCATTATTTTGAAGAGAATGGCAGAAAAGTAAAAATCGCCTGCCTTGGCACGGGCCCGTCGGTAAGGGATGTCATGGCCATCCTGTCTGATCCAAAAATCGTCGATAAAATAGAAATCACTGGTTATTCAAGCCATCCCGATGGCATCACCAACATTTCGCCTAATGCAGATAGTGATATTCGCAATCTGGCGGAAGTAGAAAAGCACACAAAGATAAACAAGGTAGATGCTTGGATAAAACCAAGGGATATTTCGTTCATATTGAATGAAGATGAGATGGGTAACGGCTTCGTAAACATCACCGCAGGTGGCCGCAAAGAATCCTTCGATATGGTGTTCAACCTCACCAGTCGCCAAAACCCCTATTATCATCCGCTCATTCAAAAGGCAGATGCGCATGGTTTAGTGCAAACCTTTGCTAAACATACGGGTGAGCAATTCATCACCATCAATGAAGATAAAGAAATAGCACCGGGCCTATACCTCAACGGAGCAGCCACTCAAATGGTTCGTGTCGGCAAGCGGTTTGAAGCGCGTACTTCGGAATCTATCAATCGTTGCGATACTACGGCTGGCAACATTGTTGAGCACATTATGCAGCGTGTAAAAGGCCGCAAAGCGCAATCAACCGAGCATACGACAACCGAAACGGCAACGCTAACCGATCATGCTGAAGGATATAATCTGCAATATGATGGACGCATCGCAGAAGCGCCACAGCGACAGCAGGGGGCGCTATGAGTGAGTCAGTAGCAGATATCGCACTCGTTGGTGGCGGTTTTGCCAATGTATCGGCGCTCCAGCGCACGGTGCAGGAAGTGCAAAGACAAGGGCTGAAGCTCAAGCCCGACCAAATGCATATGCGCATCTATGATGTGCGTCACGACTTTATTGGCGGCGGCGAGGCTTATGGTGCTAGTTCCCCCGGGATGATGTTTAATAATGTCGTCCGTGTCATGTGCTATCACGGTGATAATGATAAAGATTTACTGCTACACAAATTTTATACATGGTTACATGAGGACGTCGATCATTGGCTGGTCCCGTTAGAAGCAGAGGCAGAGAGTCATCCGGCGCTGAAGCGTTGGCTAAACCGTAATGCCGAAAAAATTCGAGGCAATCTGAAAGTGCTCGAAGATTTGTTTATCCCTCGCGTGGTGATGGGCCAATTCCTGAAAGAAGAGCTGTATCACACCATGCAGGAAGCAGAAGCGTTGGGCATTCAGGTTGATCTGATTGAAGCTGAAGTGGAAGAGTTACAAAAGAATGATGATGGCACTACCTCAGTATTTCTAAGCCGCGATGCTCGCAAGGTGAACATTGAAGAGCATGCCGGTCACATCACCCTATCGCGCGGTGAGCGCAGTAACCTCCGTGAAGTGCGAGCAACAGAGACGGTGCTGGGGCTGGGATTTGCGCCTCGTAAACGTTTCCCGCAGCTAGAGAAATATGAGCGCGGTCCATTCAAGCGCTATTTCTCAACGCAAGTAAGTCAAAAGCATGACGCACTGATGGCCGATAGAGATCCGGCTCAAGTAGCAAACAGAGCCGATGTCATTAAAGAAAGCATCAACCATTATTACGAGGCGAATGGTCGCAAAGTGCATATCGCATCGATTGGTACCGGCCCATCCTTTAAAGATTTGCTTGGTGTGCTGGCCGATCCAGAGATCAGGAATAAGATCAAAGTCGTGGGGTATTCGAACTCTGCTGGTGATTGGGTAGACCCTCGCCATAGATTCCCACATGATGAGGAGGCAAAAAGTGTTCTCGGTGGCGCGGTGAAATACGTCAAGGAGCGAGTGGAGCCTCGCGATGTCAGAATTGCGCAACCAAATGATATGAAGTCACGCGGCTATGTGAAGATTCGCACCAATGGTCACTCAGAATTTTACGATATCGTTTGTAACATGACGCCGCATTTGGGGCCGCTTCACCATCCGTTAATTAAGAAAGCGCGTGACGCAGGGCTGTGCCAGACAGAGCGTGTCAATGGGCTGATCTGCCCTAAAACCAATGCCAATTACGAGATTTCTGATGGCATCTATATCAACGGAGCATCGGCGGGTAAGATTATGTATGAAAATGCATATAAAGATCCGGGCCGAGAAAGCTTGGTCAATGTCGATAATATTGCGGCAGCGGTATCACAAGACATTGTTCGCCGCACCAAAGAGCGTCTGGAACACATGGTCGATCATGAGGAAGTGGCAGCGGATAGCACGGAAGTGACGGCCGAGTCGGATAGCTCGAGTAATGTCGGCAATGCGCGCTATGAGGGGAGGTTAGAGCCTGCAGAACGCACTCAGCAACAATGGCTGCACTAATTACTGATCATAACCCCAATGGGTAATCCATTTATTCAGCACATCCATATGCGGCTCAAAATACTTCTCATAACGCTGCCAGCGATAGCGGGCATTGTCATAGATTGGCTGAATCACCTGATTATAGCTTGGCGTATTGATCTTATCGCGAGTAGCAGCGGTCTTTTGGTGCTCTAACACATCGGCGTGCCATTCAAGCTCCAGAAAATCAACCAAGCCGCGCAATACCGGTTCGCGGTCTTCTACCATATCTTCATACTTTAAGGTATAAACATTCAGATCAAGCTTCTCATTCAGCTGAACCCACATGCTCATCACCTGATCATACAGGCTAACCGTCCATTCCAGCATCAAGAAGTTCGCCATCGCCGCATTCAGGGTAAAGCGGTTCATATAACAACTCAAAATACAGTCGCACGGGTGACGCAAAGCGAGAATGAATTTGGCCCCAGGAAATACGCGTTCAATATAAACCGCCTGAGAGATGTTGAGTGGCAGCTTATCGATATAGAATTGATTGATACCACCCGATAGATGCTTATTGAACTCTTCATCGTAAGCGGCAATCGCTTGGTGTTGTAACTCCGGCGTGAAGTCATGGACCATGCTCACCCCTCGATCACTTAGCAACCCGGTCTGGTTGAGCATACGTGTCACCATTGGCTTTTCTTCAATGCCTTGTATTTCAGGGTGCCCACGAAGACTAGTATCCAGCAAGGTCGTGCCAGAACGCGGCCAGCCGATCAGAAACGCCAAATCATCGCGCGGGTTTTCTAGCGTATGGCGATGCCATTGTTTAGGGTCTAGCGAGTGAATTACCTTTTGGGTCTGCGCCAGTTGATTACGGTATTGTTGCGCTAAATCAGGTGGCGCATGATCGGCCTTGACGCATAAATCATTCAGCTCTTCGCAATATTCCATTGCTTTATCAACGTCGTTTAGCTTGTCATGCGCGCGCATCAAGGTGCTGGTCTGCAAGATTTTCTGTTGATGGGTGCCAAAAGAGAAGTTAAGCGGTGTCAGAATCTCGATCGCTTTTTCCGGCTCGCCTTCTTTCCATGCAATCAATCCTTCAAATAATTTGATCGATGCATCTTCCATACCTGCATCAAGCGCCTGCTTCACAGCTCTTTTTAGATGTTGTTTGCGGTTGGTTTTCTCTAAAATTTCCATCAGATTATAATGAATCAACGGACGGCCCGGATATTTCTCAATCACTTCTTCATAAGCAGCGATCGCATCATCCACCTTATCCATCTTAGCGAATGTCGTCGCGCGGTTGCACATAGCATCCACAAATTCCGGGTCTAAATGCAGCGCCGCTTCGTAATACTCAATCGCTTCTTTATATTGTGCATTTCGTAAAAACAGATTGCCGATACTCAGGTAAATCTGCGGCTGCTTCTCATTCAGCTTGCGCGCCTGCTGATAGGATTGCATCGCCTCTTGATAGCGCCCCATCTCGCTCAAGGTTTCACCCATAAAATTATGAAGACGGAAATCCTGAGGAAACTCTTCCAATAGCTGTTGGGCATATTGTTTGGCATGTAAAAAACGACGCTTTTCGAAATGCTCACTGAGAAATGAAAGCTTGTCGTCTGGTGCAAAAAGTGGTGTCGCTGCTTGATTCATAGCCACGTTCTATACAGCAAAATGCGTGGTGACAATCATAGAATGATCTGGCTAGGCAAAAATTGCCGGATAAAAGCTTTCAAAGGGTTAAAAAAGCTGTTAATTTTTGCCTCATACAGCCGTTTGGTGTACCAGAAGATAAAGCCATAAAGCACGAAATATCAATGTGATGATATAGTTTTTTAGCGGTTAATATCAAATGGAACAACCATTGCATGGGGTAAGCACCACAACTGGCATTTAAGGAGCAAGATCATGAACGCAGCGACTGAACCATTACGCATCTTTATTGGTTATGACCCCAAGGAAACCGTGGCTTACCACGTGCTTGCACATTCGATTATTAGTCGCGCGTCAGTTCCGGTAACGATTTCACCATTGTCACTCGACCATTTTAACGGGCTGATGTGGCGTGAACGTAACCCAAAACAATCGACCGACTTTTCATTCTCTCGCTTTCTAACCCCACACCTTGCAGGCTACAAGGGCTGGGCGTTATTCATGGATTGCGACATGCTAGTGCTGGAAGATATCGCCAAATTGTTTGAGCTGGCAGATGATAAATATGCGGTACAGGTAGTGAAGCACGATTATGTACCAAAAAGCTCACGCAAATTCCTGAATCAGGAACAGACCGTTTATGAGAAGAAAAACTGGTCGAGCGTCATGCTAATGAATTGCGCGAAATGCACCGCGCTAACACCAGAATATGTCAATGAAGCATCGGGCCTAGAGCTGCACCGTTTCCATTGGCTGGAAGATGAATCATTGATTGGCGAAATCCCATCAGGCTGGAATTTCTTGGTCGATGAGTATGATCCAATTCCAGTGAATCAAATTCAAAATCTTCATTACACGATCGGCGGACCGTATTTCTCTGAATATGTAGATTGTGACTACAACGACGTGTGGTTCGCAGAGCGCGAAGAGATGCTGAAAGTGATCGAACCAGAATCTACAACGAGGAGTGCACATGCTAGCGATACAAGAACAGCAGGCGACCATCCAGCAGGCCATGCAACTACAGGGGCAGGGCAAGCTCACTGAAGCCGAAAGCATCTATAACCAGTTGCTTCAGAACTATCCGCATGATCCGGATGTTCGATTTCTCAAAGGCACGGTGCTGATTCGTCAGCAGCGCTTTAAGGAATCGTTGCCCTTATTGAAATTCAGTTACGAGGTCGACAAGTCGCACCCGAACTACGGTAATATGTACGGGGTTGCCTTAAGCAAGACCGAGCAGGTCGATGATGCGCTTCAGGTATTCAGTGAAACCTTTGCACTGAATTCAAAAAACACCAAAGCAATGAGTAATTGCATCGAGCTGGCGCTTAAAGAAAAGCGTTTTGAGTTTGCGGAAAAGTTCTTAGACCCATTTATGCAGCAATTTGAAAACAACGCAGATCTGCGTTGGTTATACGCGCAGGCTATCGTTGGGCAGACACGCTACGAAGAAGCGATTCCTCATATGCAATATGTCATGGACCATCACCCCAAAATCCATGAAGAAATGCTGAATTTCTATGCGGCATGTTGTTTAAGCACCTATGATCGCACCTTGTATGACACGCTCATGCAAACCATGGAACGTCTGAAGGTAAAACACCCAAAACAGAGTAAAATCTGGAATCAGATTTCGGCAGCCTATGCTATGATTGGCGACTATGGGTCGGCGATTAAAACCGTAGAGGATAGTCAGGCACGTTTCGGCAAGAATCTGGAAAATATGCTAGAGCATGGCGTGTTCTCACTCACACATACCAATCTAGAAGAAGGGTTTGATGGATATCGCGCACAGCATTCTTTAGCGCGCAACTTGCGTGCTAATGTATGGCTTCCTGCCGTTTTTTGGCGAGGACAAGACCTTAAAGGCAAAAAGATTTTCATCAGCACAGAGCAAGGTGTAGGTGATTTTGTCATGTGGGCGGGGCTCGTGCCATATCTGGTTGAGCAGGGCGCTGAAGTGCATTTGGGCGCGCCGCCCGTCATCCAAGATTTGGTTCGCAGAGCATTCCCTAATATGAAGGTCATGTCTGTAACCTATACATTATCTGATGATATTCTGGATGCAGGCTATGATTACTACTGTAAAATGAGTGATCTAATGGAGTATGTGCTTCCACATTTCTCTCCATCTTCACGCCCATCATTCCTGAAAACAGATGAAGATGTGGTCGCGAAACGACGAGAGAAATACTTAGCGGCACATGGTGCTAAAAGGTTGATTGGTATTTCATGGCATACGGTGAATAGCCAGACAGGATACCGTCGCCGTATCTCTCTCGATAAATGGAAAGATCTCTTCAAGCTTCACAAAGACACGCAGTTTGTATCGTTACAATATGATGGCCGTGAGGACGAGCTTGCTGAAATCAATAAAGTGCTCGACATTCCGATCATCCACGACCCTGAAGTGAAATCACGCGATGATATTCTGGATTGGGGTAATCAGATTGCAGCGATGGATGAGGTCATCACTATCCAGAATGCAACCGCCCATATGGGTGGGGGGCTTGGTGTTCCAACCACTTTATTGCTGTCATCTTATGGCTGCTGGCGTTGGGGAACATTGGACACCAATAAATGGTACCAAAGCGTTAATATCTATAGGCAACAGCCTTTTGAGAGCTGGGATAAGGTAATGGCACGCCTAGTAGAGGATCGTAAAGGAGGTGAATCATGAACACATTTACGATAGGTGCACCGATGCAGCCGGAACCGGCCGCGACTCCTCAAGCGGATATTCAAATGGCAATGCAGTTACAGAATCAAGGCCGTTTAGATGAAGCCCAGGCAGCCTATACAACACTCATGCAACTGCAGCCGCACAATGCCGATTTAAGTTATCTTATGGGTGCGGTGTTGATGCAAAAAGAACAATTGTTAGAAGCGGTGCACTACCTAAAAACGGCGTATCAGTCTGACAAAATGCATAAGCATTATGCAAATCTCTATGCAACAGCGCTTTTGCGCTCCGACAAGCAAGATGAGGCATTTGGTGTCTTCGCAGAAGCTTTGACCTACGCGCCGAATAATCAAAACCTGCTACAGAATTTTGTCCGCGAAGCCTTTGCTAATAATCGTCACGATTTGGCTGAACAGGTGCTTGGTCGTATTGTCGAAAATTCAGTGGGAAATAACAGTATCCGTTGGGTATATGCGCAATGCTGCTCACGTGTTGGGAAATACCAAGAAGCCTATGAGCATATTCATCATATTCTAACGGCCACCAATGGAATACCAACAGAACAGATGATAAGAGAATATTCCGTTTCAGCGCTGTGTCTAAACGACGAAACGGTTTTCAACGAGGCGTTGGATGTGCTGAAAGGACTCAAGGGGCACTCAAAAGCGGTAAAAGAAATCTGGCAGATGCGTTCTTTAATGTTCATGCATGGTCACCGTTTCCATGAAGCGGTCTCAGAGCTGGATGAGCTAAGCACTCTTTCTAAGCGTACCTTGCAGACCGATGCCGAAAAGGGCATGTGCTTGTTGACTAAGACCAACCTCGTAGAAGGGTTTGAACTTTTCAATGCTCAGCAAAACATTCTGAAATATTGCAAAGCAGACTTCTTCGTACCTGCTCCACGCTGGAAAGGTGAGTCGCTCAAAGATAAGCGCATCATGATTGGTACAGAGCATGGTGTCGGTGGTGTGATCATGTGGCTTGGCTTACTGCCTCATTTGTTAGAGCAGGGAGCACAGGTATCGCTAGCGATCCTAGAAAAACTACACCCACTCATTGCCCGCTCATTCCCAGAAGTAAAACTTTATGGGCCAGAAGATGTGATCAATAACGATGATTTCTTCGATGAAGAGTTTGATTATCATTGTCCGATTAGCGAATTGATGACGCAATGCCTCAAAGATTACACGCCGGCTGAGCACGAGCCGTATCTGAAGGCGGATGAGAAAAAAACCAAAGCACTCCGTAAGAAATACTTAGCAGCTAATAAGGCGAAAAAGCTGATTGGTATTTCTTGGTCTACCGAAAATGAAAACAGCGCCTATCGTCGTAATATTGATCTGGAAACCTGGCTTCCTCTGCTGCAAAACGATGAAGAAGTGCAATTCGTCTCGCTGCAATATGATAAGCGCGAAGCTGAGGTCGAAGCGATTAATGCAAAACTCTCGCGCCCTATTATCTTCGATGAAGAGCAAGATCCTAAAACTGACGTCGATGTTTGGTCTGCACAGATTGCGGCGATGGATGAAGTCATCACCATTCAAAATACCACCGCACATATTGCCGGAGCGCTTGGCATTCCGACCACGCTGCTATTGTCGTCGTATGGCTGCTGGAGATGGGGCCACAGCGGAGACAATAAATGGTATGCAAGCGTAGATATTGCGCGCCAGCAACCGTTTGAGGGCTGGAACAGAGTCATGAAACGATTGCTTGGCAAAAGAAAAGAAAGCTAACACATGACTATGGCGGCACAGGGTACTCCCACCATTCAGCAGGCAATGCAATTGCATGGGCAGGGCCGTCTTGATGACGCGCAACGTATCTATCAACTTTACCTAGACGCCCAGCCAGATAATGGTGATCTGAATTATCTGATGGGGTCTGTGTTGTTACAAAAGCAGCAAAATGATGATGCATTGGGCTATTTCGAGCGCTGTAATGAGTTAGATGCAACCAATGCGAATTATTCAAACACATTGGCAAACCTACTGGTGGGTAAAGGCGAGATAGATCGCGCACTGAACATTTTATCCAAATCATTCAAAGCCAATCCTCAGAACATGAAGCTGCTAGCCACTTTCGCAACCATTGCAGAACAGCATGACCGTTATGCCAAGGTAGAAACGCTGCTGCGTTCAATGTCTGATAAGATTGCGCATACCGTAGAGTATGTTCACCTGATGGCTTATAGCTGCTTCGATCAGGGCAAGTATGCACAGGCAATTCGCTTCTATGATGAGCTGGTCACTAAACATAAGCGCATCATGCAAGAAGTCATTGTTGGCTATGCGCGCTCGGTTATTCTCACGCGCTCCAAAGAATTCTTTGACCAATATATCGCATTTGCCAACACCATTCCCGCGACCGACCCAATCTATAAAGAACTGATGCAGCAATTACAGGTCATGTATGCGGCAATTGGAGATTACGATAAGGCGCGTGATTGTATTATACAGGCAATCGAGAAAACCAAACCCACGCTCGATCTAATCTTTGATCGTTCATTGATGGAACTAACGCGCAGCAACTTAACTGAAGGCTTTGCAGATTTCCGTATTGGTCAGATGAACCCTAAATGCATGGAACCGAATATATTTGTGCCGGCACCGCGCTGGCGTGGCGAAGATATTAAAGGCAAAAGATTGTTCATTGGCCTAGAACAAGGGGTTGGTGATCTCATTATGTGGGCTGGCTTACTGCCATATCTTCAGCAGCAGAAGGTTGACATCACCCTCACCACCTATCCGAAAATGAAAGCGCTAATGGAGCGCTCATTCCCTGATATCCGCATTCTCGAATGGGAAAAAACATTGCCAGATGAACTGATGGAGACGGGCTTTGACTATCACTGCCTTATGGGGGATCTGATGGAATATTGCCTGCAACAGCATGAGCCATCTCAGCATGCTCCAGTCCTGAAGGTGGATGATGTGAAAGCACAAGCGCTTCGCACGAAATATCTGAATGAAAACGGTGCGAAGAAACTCATTGGTATCTCGTGGGCTACTCAGCGCAACGGCAATCACTATCTGCGCAATATCGATCTGAAAACATGGTTGCCGCTACTAAAAGCAAATCCAGATGCGCAATTTGTCTCACTGCAATACGACAAGCGGCTGGAAGATGTAGAAGCCATCAACGAGCAGCTTGATCGTCCAATCATTCATGATGACACAATTGATTCATTCGAAGATATAGATGCTTGGGCAACACAAATTGAAGCGATGGATGAAGTCATCACCATTCAAAACGCAACCGCCCACCTAGGTGGCGCGATAGGTAAGCCAACCACATTGCTGCTATCGTCATACAGTTGCTGGCGTTGGGGAACACAAGAATCAAACCGTTGGTATAAAAGCGTCGACATCATGCGTCAGACTCCATTCGAAGAATGGTCGAGCGTCTTTAAACGTTTGCTTAAAAAGCGCGAGGCCGCATCATGATGCACCAAATCTCAACACCGCAGCAGCCAACCGTGCCAACGATTCAACAAGCCATGCAGTTACAAGGGCAGGGGCGTTTTGATGAGGCTGAGCAAATCTATAGCCATTACCTCACACAAACTCCCGAACACCCAGATGTAAACTACCTCATGGGCGCGGTGCTAATGCAAAAAGAGCAGCTAGATAATGCACTGCCATACCTAGAATCGGCACATCAGACGAATCCATCGCATGTTGAGTATACCAATTTGCTCGCTTCGGCATTATCATCACGCCAAGAGGTTGATCGTGCGCTCACGATCCTTGCAGAAGCGTTTAACAGCAATCCGAATGCGACCAAGCTGTTTAACCACTACATTCAAATCGCCCAGAAGAACGAACGCTTCGATAAAATGGAAGCATTTCTACTAGCGCATAAAGCCCGCATCGAGCATGGGCCAGAATATGCCCGTTTTATGGGAATGGCGGCGTTTGGTCAGCATAAATACATGGAAGCGTGCGAGCATTTTCACAACGTGCTAACAAAGCATAAACTGCTCAATAATTTTTCAATCGTCAGCTATGGTCAATCGGTTATCTTGTCGCGTAGCCCTGAGAAATACGAAGAATTCATCGCCTTCTGCGAGGCGTTTGATACGAACAGCGAGCATTACGAGCGCTTACTAGAGCAACGTGCGTTCGTAGAGGCAGCTGTCGGCCATTATGAAGAAGCGATTAAACAAACGCAGCGTAGCATTGAACATTTCAAGCCATCATTGGAAAGCTTGTTCATTCTTGGCACCTACGAGCTGCGCGAGAGCAATCTGACCGATGGGTTTGATCATTTCCGCTTAGGGCAAGTGCTGCCTGATACCATGCGTGCGCAAATCTTTGTGCCTTGCCCGCGTTGGCGCGGTGAATCGCTGAAAGACAAAAAACTGATGATCCATACCGAGCAAGGGGTGGGGGATATCGCCATGTGGTCCAGCTTGATATCTGGTGCGCTTGATGAAGGTGCAGAGATTACTTTCTCCGCCTATCCAAAAATGAAGGCGCTAATGCAGCGTTCATTCCCAAATATCAAAGTGGTCACGCATTCCGACACTCTATCAAAAGAGCTCTTCGATGAAGATTTCGATTACTACACGCCAATCGGTAACCTCACCGATTATCGCTTGGAGCAATATAAACCGGCCACATGCCCACATCATTTAAAAGCGGATGCAGAGAAAGCGGCGCACTATCGCCAGACCTATCTGGAGCAATCCGGCGGCGCTAAAAAGCTGATCGGTATTTCATGGGCCACCAAGCGCGTAGGCAATGGGTTTGTTCGCAATATTCCGCTGGAATGGTTCAAGCCGCTGTTAGCGCTGGATGAAGATGTGCAATTCGTATCGCTACAATATGATTGGCGTGAAGATGAGTTGAAGCGTGTGAACACACAACTCAAACGCCCCATCATTTTCGATAAAAGCGTACAATCATTTGATGATACCGATGACTGGGCCGCGCAAATCGCTGCGATGGATGAAATCATCACCGTACAAAATGCCGCAGCTCATATGGGCGGCAGCTTAGGCATTCCAACGACCTTGCTACTATCATCCTTTGGGTGTTGGCGCTGGGGAACAGAAGAAAAGAATAAATGGTACGCATCGGTGGATGTATTCCGCCAAGCACCGTTTGAAACCTGGCAGAGTGTAATCTCTCGCCTTATTGATCAACGCAAACCACGGTAAATGAAAAGGAGAGCATCATGTACCCGTATAGCAGAGAAAACCCAAGCCCGCGCTTTACTGAGTTGTTGGCAATGTATGAAACCATGCACCAAGAAGGTGATACGCATAATGAGATTGCGGCGGAAGATACCTTCAAGGGCATCAGCCTAGCGCCGCAGCTAACCCGCATCAAAGAATGCTGCGTCAAGCATGATTGTAAAACCCTAACCGATTACGGGTGCGGTAAAGCACTTGCTTATCAAGTATCGCCTATCAATATTCCGGGTGCGGGCATGCAGCCATCGGTGAAAGAGTATCTAGGGCTTGAAGGCATCACCCTATACGATCCGGGCTACGAGCCATATGCCGAATTCCCAAAAGTAAAATCGGACATTGTCGTCTGCACCGACGTGCTAGAGCATTGCCCAGAAGATGATGCGCTTTGGATTGCCCGCGAGATTATGTCGCTGGCGAATAAATGCGTATTCTTCAACATTGCCTGTTATCCGGCAGCGAAGTTTTTGCCAAATGGCGAGAATGCGCATTGCACGATCAAGCCAGAGCATTGGTGGCAATCGATGCTGAATTATGCAAATCGCGATTTCCCAGATATTCGTTGGTACGCATGGTTAGATGTGCCGGATGAAGAGAATAATCAGATGAAAGCGGTTAGCATTTAGGTGGCTAGTCGAGCTGAACACCTTTGCGTTCTTCGACTGTGCCGCTGCTAGATAGTCCACCACCCAACTGAGTTGGAGGTGTGCCTTGTGCCAGCTCTCCATTGGCGCAGGCTTGCATCGCTTCTTTCATCAAACTCAAATCAGGTTTTTCAAATAAGCCATTATGGGGTGGGGTTTTCGCATCGTGGTATTTAACAATACGTTCTCCGGCAGGCCCCTCTACATGGTAAGAGGTGCGCATCGCCGAACCTTCTGGTGCATGTCGCTCGAAGTAATCGGTAACAGCTGCGCGATTGCCGGTACAAAATAGCGTATGGCTGGTTCGACCAGACTCATTCAAAAGCGTCGTTAATTCTTCCGATTCAAGCTCTTTTTGTGAAGGGAAGTCGATCACCATCATCTTGGCATTTTTGGCAATGGCTTGCGCTTCAGGGTGGTCTACCAAATCAAACACATCCATCATGACGACCTGGTTTTTATCCAGTGATAGGGCTGCACCCTCTAACAACATTTGCGTTGTAGGGTCATGATAGACGCAGATAATCTGGTCTTTTGCCGCTTCAGCCGTAGTAGTGTTTTTGAACATAGACATACTCTCTTCTGCCTTAAGCATGCCTAAAAGAGCTTAAAAAATGATTAAATGCCTCTATCCCGTCACATTTTCGCGTTTGTCACGGCCAAATAAGGATGAAATATCAAAGATTTTAGCGGGTTTCTTATCTTCGTGTTTAAGCGATTTATAATGCAGATAATGATTGGTCAATTTCTGCATCGATTGCTGAAGATTCTCTTTAATCTGATGGGCTTCTTCGGCTGCCGCTGCGTAATTCATGCTACGATTGGTCACGCCATCCAGCACATTTATCAGCGCCTCCTGCGCACTGCGCACCTCATCATTCATGCGAGAAGAGCGTGAGGTTGATGCGTCTTCCATCTGATCCAATAACGCTAACTCTTCCTGATGAGGAGGGATAGACGGGATATCGCATTCTTTGAGTGCAGAGCGCAGTTGTAGAAATCCATTATTATTGAGCGGCGAACCACCATTTTGACGTGCCGCGTGATAGCGCTTAAACAGCACCGGATCACGAAGCAAGACTTCGTCAAAGATCATACCCATCATGCGAGAATCGACCACATGCGGGTGTGTTTTTGGCTTTTTGGCTTGTGCCACTTTCGATTTTAATTGTCTGCGAGCCGTCTCAACATCATTGAGGCTTGAATGTTCGTCCAGTAAAACGCCAAGGACGTGGCGTGCAAAATAACGCAGATTGTTGCGTGCCTTTGCCATGGTCATCACATCGTCAGCTCTGCCCGTATTCGGGTTCAGAATTTTATCATCCAGCAAATCTTCATAGGCGCGCACCAACACATCGCGCTCACACATGCGCAGCATATTTTCGTTATGCTCTTCAAACCACCAGCAGAAGGCAGGGTCGAATACATCTTCGCGGTAGATAACGCCATTCTCAATCACAATGCCCTCAGACAAATGACGGCTGAGTTGCTCGATCTGGTTCAACGCCTCCGCGCGCACCAAAAGTCCTTTTTCCACGTGAATGAGTGTCCGAACATTCTGGACAAATTGTTCGCGATAAAACGCGATAATACCTGAGCGAATCTCCATTGCTACCTGCACCGTTAGATTAGACGGAATAAGTAAGCTGCTACATGCACTTACCAGTATTTCTACATTACCTTCAACCAGTATAGCACAGACGCCTAAAATGTCGAAACGATTCCACATTCACTGTGATGACAAATCAACAAAATCATTAAAAAATATTGGGTTGAGGGCTAAAGCTAAGGCGGCGATAAAGATTGCTCTTGGTTGTTGTCGAGAAGAACAATATGACCGTGGTTATTCTACATCAGTTTCCATGTTGCAGTTATTAACAATCATGCCTTCAATTTTATTAAAAAACGAGCGGTTTATTGATATTAAATCATATATAACAGTTGTTTGTGTTTCATTCGGCGATTGTTGTATAAGTAAATAAATTAACCATTGATTGGGTGTTTGTTGCTAAAATGATACTTATGGTTAGCCCGGCAAGCATAGCAAGAAATAATGGCGCAACAGGCGCAGATATCGCAAGTTCTGTGTGTACAGGTGATTTAGATAGCGCAGGTCATAAAGCTTTAGAAGCGGCGCAAAACAGAGCCGTCGAAAAGGTGGCATTGGCAGGTGTGTCCGCGACTGCGAAAGCCTTTCCTATTGCGGGAACAGTAGCTGATTGGGGAGAAGGGCTGTACGCCGCAGGAAATCAGGTATGGAACGGCCGCCCAGGTGTTGCCACCGCTGAGTTTGTCACTTCATTCGTTGCCGGTATAGCGGCTAATGTACCAGGAGACGGGGGCTTAACTTCTGACGCTGTACGAGAAGGTTCCAGAGAATTTTTTAAATGGGCTGGCGGTGAGGGCTTTGAGCATATGAGCCGAGGAAACAGTGCCGAGATCATTAGTGCGGGCGCGATCTTAGCTAGTAGCTGTTCAACGAATGGCATCACCTATGATCAAAATACGCGAGGAACGGCTCCAAAACAGGTGGAAGATACGCGCGAACAACAGCTGCACGTTAACGGCATCTAGAAAAGTAGGGCGCACATGGGGAGTGTACGCCCATTTAACGATATGCGACAAGAATTAACAAAATTCAAGAGACTCATCATCACTTAAAACCATAGGGCTAGCGAGTGATTTCAACATTCTGAAGCCAGAATAGGTCAGCCTGTTTCATAATCCGACAGAATAGGCGCTGCGGCGCTCTCGCCCCTGTAGTCTGGCTCAATATACTTTATCTATCGATCGGCCCTAACGGGTTTAAAATTAAGCCTTATTTAAGTTTTTGGGTCTAGGCTAACCATACAAAACAGCTGGAGCGCAACATGGCCGCTCCAATTTGAATAGAGTAAAAAAATGAACGATACGAACGCAGATGAGCCTAAAAGTGATTGATGCCTCTGCAATTCAAACAGGCAAAACAAAGGATGAGATTATAAGCGGAATCCGTATTCTGTATCCCGATGCGATGGCTATTATGCCCAATGGTAAGGTGATGTCTTATTATCAAGCGCACATGCATCCCAAAGAGCCTTTGACACTAAATGACATACCAATCTGTGTGCTGAACCTTGATGAATTAGATGCAGAGCATATCAAACATGCCATTGACTCGGATGAGAATAAACAATGATTCACAGACGTTGCCCGACTATTCAAAGACATTAAGCAGACGAGCAAATGGATGGGAATGAGTTGGAATACAGCCCCAGATCAATTTTATGAACGTTTTCGAAGAAAATATACAGGCCGTTCGGAATCGCTGGCAAAACAGGCGGTCACAGAAAATGCGGCACTTCATGATCGATATAATCAAGCGTTAGAGATTCAATCGAAGATTGATGCGCTAGGTAGCGACGCAAATCCGTTTGATTCGCTATACTTAGCGACAAGCTATGGCCCGCTTGCTAAAAAAGGTATCGCGCCCGCAACAGACGATGCGCAAAAGCGCGAAATATGCGAGACACTACACGAACAATTAGAGCAGATCCCTATTGAGCTGCTTGAAGCATTTGATAAGAGCAAAGGTGAAATTTTTGCTTCCGGCAAAGGGCTGGTGGCTATGATGGGAGTTAGGCCAAGCCTAAATGAACCAGCGTATTGTGCCAGTCAATCCACGCCATTTCTCCTGCATTATATCGGACGAAGGCTTGTCTCAGTTCGAAACGATCCATATCCGTTTTAGCACGATGCAGTAAGCCTGCTTTAAGTAACGTTTCCTCTATTCGCCAGTCGTAATCCTGTGAGGCCTGTTTAAGTGTGTATCGCTCCTCTCTTCTTGTCCCGCGCTGGATGTCTTTTTCCCATGTTGGCCACTTGCGTTTATCTTCGGGCATAGAGTGGCGTTCTGAATGGGCGGGTGTTTTTCCTCCATGCAATCGGCACCGCCCATTTTTCATAGCAGGTTGGCGACAGGGAAGGCCTGTACGTTTAGAGGCTGCGCCGCATAACGTATGAGCGTTTTGGCCAAAACGAGTTTGGGTGCCAATTTTCTGTAAATGTCTGATCAGTTCCCCGGACATGAGGTATTCATAGCATATTCAATATATTTGCTCAATTTGGAGGGGAGATTCCAAATCGCCGCCGCAGGACTTGTTGGGGACTTGCATTTGGTTTTTGGTTGCTGGGGAAGAGTTTTATGTCGCCTAAGCGATTGATTTTAATGGAGCGGGTGAAGAGATTCGAACTCTCGACATTCACCTTGGCAAGGTGACGCTCTACCCCTGAGCTACACCCGCTCAATCTGGATAGGTGGGTGAAATTAGGGATTCTGAGGCGAAATGCAAGCGAAAAAATAATTATGGCTTTATTTTGCGGCATACCACGCGTTTGAGTGCGTCATTGCCGTTAATTTCCTGCACCGAACCAAATGCCTGACGGAGTTTTTCCAAATCCCCCGTCTGAGGATTCACATCAGCGATCAGCACGCCTTCTGGTTTCAGGGTGGATTTTACCAAATCCCAGTAAGTTTCCATAGGATACAGGAACATCCATGAACGCGAAGAGGTAACAAGATCAAATTCTTGGCCTTCTAGGGCGGACACATCATCTGATGAGCAGAGCGTTAGCTGATCATCTCGGAAACCGTTGGCTTTCAAGAAATCGTTTGCTTCTTCTACCAGCCGCAAAGGTTTATCGAGCTTTTGAGTTGGGTGAGCCTCGCTATCATGATGCTCAACATGAGTCATTTCTGCGAGCTCAATCAGGCTGAAATGGCAATCGTGACCATAATGATGTCGGTAAAGCATCTCACTCATACCAATACCGCCACCAATATTCAGCACGGACTTTGCCGATGTCGGCATATACATGAACATATCACCATAATCATTGATATGGTACGTGCAGAAAAAATGAATAAAGCTATGCAAATCAAAATCGACGTCTTTATGAGGCTGATGCGTGTAAGCCGCCTCAAAACCGGCTTTTTGATTGTATTTATAATATTTGACATATTGACCAGCGCGTTCAGTAATCACCACATCAAGCGGCTCTGACTGTTTTGGGTTGGGCAGTTCATCCAATGGAAAACGGATCGCGGCCTTGGGGTTTTCTGCGGCGCATTTCATCCCGTTCACATAAGCATGGAGCTGCAGAAATGTAGAATCAATCAGCGGTTTATTCAGCTCATAATGGGGGTGCTTCTGTGCAGTACAGACGGTCTGATACGCCTCATGAAGACGAAATGTCTCCAATTGATAGCGCTTTAAAAAGACATATAACTTATACTCCCCGGGAAATTGCTGGATAGCTTGTTTGGCGACTTGTCCGACTAGTTCCAAATGACCAATATGATAAGCGAGTTGAAGCATATTGAAGCTTTGCGCAATATCTAGCTTGTAGCTGGCCGCAATCTGATCCAATTGCCGGTGCGATTGTTCGACCTCGCCTCGCTCATAATGGTCAATAATGGCTTGAACTGGATTGGCAGACATATTATCCCTGACGTGTTGGTTATGCCCAAGCCATAGCCGATGAACGTTAGAAAGACCAGTATTATGACGCAACTCAATCCAGCTTTACTTGATATTTTAGTGTGCCCTAAGTCGAAGGCGGGGCTTATCTATGATGAGGTGGCGCAAGAATTGGTCTGTAAAGAATCGGGGCTTGCCTATCCAGTGCGCGATGGCATTCCGATTATGCTGGAAGATGAAGCACGTAAGCTGAACGAGGATGATTCGCAAGCCTAATCGTTGCGCATCCGAAATTGTTAACAAAAGGTAAATTTTTATTTGCTTGTTCAAAATCGCTTGCGTATTTTGAATGGCAATTTAGAACACTAATACACAAAAGACTCGCACAACAAAGCAACCGCACGATAAAAGAGGCAGGCAAGTGGATATAGAAGTCATTCAAAAAGGCGGCATCGTCATGGGCATTCTTATTGCCCTATCCGTTTATGCGCTAGCAGTTATTTTCTACAAAATTCAGCAGTTTATCGCATCTGGCGTGTTCAATAACGGCTTTATTGATCCGGTCATGCAGCCGATCAAGCGCGGCGAGCTAACCGAAGCATCGCTGAAACTAGGCGATAAGCGCGGCCCCGTTGCTCGCATCATGCGTGTCTCGATTGATTGCATCAAAGACCGTCACATGACCATGAAAAGCCGCGAATCTGAGATTGCCCGTGTCGGCTCTCAGGAAGTGCGCTACCTCGAATCTTATTTGCGTGGCCTGGAGATGGTCGCAACCACCGCGCCATTGCTTGGCCTGTTGGGTACTGTTATCGGTATGGTCCGCGCCTTCTCGAAATTGGGTGAAGCGGGCAGCCGTGTTGACCCATCGATGCTGGCTGGCGGTATTTGGGAAGCATTGCTGACCACGGTTGGTGGTTTGGCTGTCGCCATCCCCGCGATTGCCGCTTACTATATTTTCGATGGCATCATCGAGAAAGTCCGCGCGACCATGAAAGATGTCACCGTGCAGATTCTGGCACTCGAAGACATGTTCCTACGCAATGAAGAAGAGCAGCGCCGCATCGAAGAAGATCGTCGCCGCAACGCAGACCGTGCGATTCTTGATAAGCATGAGCTTCAGCGTAAAGAGCTGCTAGACCGCGAAGAAGCGCTTCGCAATCAAATCGAAGAGCAGGCCAAAGCCGTGCAATCACTACGTGGCACGCCAAGTAGCACCAGCACGCTGCGTCTGCTGAACCCATCTTACACCAAATTCGGTTAGGAGCATTAGCCCGTGGAGATCGAACGTAACCGACGCTTCCATCGTCAGGTGAATCTGACGCCATTGATCGATGTGGTGTTCCTGCTGATCGTTTTCTTCATGCTTTCCACTAGCTTTGTCATGTCCGAATCGATGGAGCTGATTCTGCCATCCGCCCGCAAAGCGCAACCAACACCCGTTGTCCCGCGCGAAGAGATCATGCGTTTCATGGTCCAGCCCGATGGCTCGATTACCTATCGTGAAGAATTTTATTCGCTGAAAGAGCTCGATCTCATGCTTCAGCGTATCCTAATCGATAACCCGGAGCAGGGCATCTTGGTGCTCTCATCCGATCAGGTATCGGTGCAGCAACTCATCAATGTCATCGACATGATCAATCTGGCAGGCGGTAAACGCGTGCAGATCGACCATTTCGGTAAGGCGGGCGTCGGCTATGATGTCCAGCTCGAAGAAGGCATGCCCAAGGAGTTGCCGTAACCATGGATATCGAGCGCCATAACAAACCCATGCGCGAGATCAGCTTAGTACCGCTGATCAATGTCGTCTTCTTGCTGCTGATTTTCTTCCTCGTCGCAGGTACCATTGAGAAAGTCGATATGATTCCCGTCGATCTGCCGGTTGCCGCAAGTGGTCAAATCCTCGATGAAGGCCATATCCAGATCATTCTAGGCCGCTACGGCGAGGTGATCTTGAATGACAACCCCATCCAGCTATCTGATCTGCCGATCATGCTGTTTGATGAGTTAGAGCACAATAAAGACCGCGTCATCTCTATCAAGACCGACTCGCGAATGGATGCCAACCGCCTCATCGCGGTGATGGACCACATCAAATCAGTCGGCGGTGTTCACATCTCACTCATTACCCAGTCGGACTAGCCCATGGATAAAGAGAAGAAACAAAATAGCTTCATCGCAGCCTTTGCATTGCTTAGTGTCATCGGGCTTGGCGCCTATGCTTACATCATGAATGTTAGCCGCTGGGAAGCGCTTGATATCGCCGAGATGAAAGCATCAGAAGCGTATCCGAATGTTGAGGAGCCGTATTTCCGTCGCCAATATGTGCGCGAAAAGGCCGAAGACCATTATGTGATTTGCGGTGAAGTCGCCGAGTCAGCGCGTGGCCCGTTCCGTCGCTATCATTACATCACCGACGAAAAATTGTTTCTGTTAGAGCCAGTCGGCGCCATCATCAATGGCACGCCAACCTTACAGCTAAAATCATTCCGCGATAGTTGGGCGACCAACTGCGAAGGGAAGGCGGGCTAATGGCGCTAGCAATCACACCTAAAACCCTTATGCCGTCTAATATTGGTATTGGTAACAATGTCTATCTTGGCTCCAGCCATTTCTGGAAGATGTTTTTTGGCGCCGTCATTTTCCATGCGGTGCTCATTGCCATCATCATGTATTGGCCGCGCGAAGAGGTGGTCGAGATTCCGGTGCGCACTTTATCGCTGAAACTGGGTGGCGGTCCGGCATTTGAATTGCCACAACTACACGAAACCCCATTCGGCGAGCCACAGCCACGCGTTGAGAATCCGGTGCTCGAAGAGCTGGAAGCTTTGGAAGTCCCTGTCGAGCCTGTCGCAGCCGTCGCCAATAAGCCGGTGGAGCCGTTTGTTTCTGCACCGACCACGCAGAATCTCGCCGATCTGGATATGAGCGATGTCGATTGGCCAAAGTCAAAAGCGCCCAAGCCAGTCGCCAAAAAAGAAGCACCAAAACCAGTGGTGAAGAAAGAAAAGCCAAAGCCGGTAAAGAAAGACAAACCCAAAGAGAAGCTGACCGAAGACCCATTCAAATCAGTGAAGAAGCCGGAGCCGGTCAAACTTGATCCACCAAAAGAGATTAAACAGGCGAAGCCAGAGCCAGCGCCAAAACGCATTAAAATTGCTAAGCGTCAAACGCCAAAGCAAAACCCAATTCCGGCACCAACCAATCTGCAATTGCCACAGGTGAAGCCGCAAGCGCCAGCCATTGCCTCGCGCCCCACGCAATATGTGCGCCCCAATGTCACGCCAGCGCCACCAAGCGGTATTCCAACCGGCACCAAAACACCAGTTCAGGCGCCCAAAAGCTTAACTCAGCCCATGCAAAATACCACACCGGTAGCGCCATCGCTAACACCAGGTATGGGCCAGCCGCAAGGCACCGCGTATGGCACAGGAGCGGATGGTAAAGCCGCTGCACTCGAAGAAATCCGTCGCCGCTACGAGCAAACCATCTCGCAATGGATTGCCAAGCATAAAGTCTATCCGGCAGGCGCATTGCTACTCGGCCAGCATGGCGAGGTCATCATCCGATTGCGTATTGATCGCGCGGGTAACGTCAAATATAGCTCGGTCGAACGCTCTTCTGGCTATAAGCTGATTGACCGTGCCGCCATCGATATGGTCCGCCGCGCCAATCCGGTGCCAGCCGTGCCAAGCAACTATCCGCCCGGCGCCTTGCTCGAATTCCTGATTCCAGCACGTTTCGATCTGCAATAATCATGAAATGTTAAGTGGCCTAAATCCCTTTGCCCGGGCAATGGTCAATGGCAGTTTGCAGCATCTTCAGCATCAAGCTGGATGAAGGAGTTTGCAAAGGATTCTGTGGAACGACTAAAGCCTTCAAATCGGGGACTTCAAGTTTTTTGCCGTCTATTTCGATCGCGCAGGTAAATTGCATGCCCCCTGCTTTTGCATCGGTGGAACCGTTTCCCGATAGCCGGTCAGCACGCTGAAGAAAACCCGAAGCTTTTCCAAGCCCTTCAAGGCTCAGTTTGGGGAGCTTCGCATCGCTGGCGCAAACTTGCTGGCTTTGCTGCAACATTCTGTAAGAGCTTGCTGACAAACGCGCATCATAAGGATCGGGTAGCGGGGCTTTTGTCTTTGCGTCTGCATTTTCATCTACCAACGCAAAACTGCGACCATCTTTGCAGACCGTCAGGCTCACCGCTTGTTTAGCGGGGTCATAGGTTCGTCCTTGCGGGTTAATGATCGATTCGATTGGATTAGCCTTATTGCCCGAAGCAGCTTCATGATCGGTGATAAACACCGAAACATCAGGGGCATATTGCGTGGTAAATGTTTCTGCCATTGGGCAATCCTCTTTGCTGATTCACGCCTATTATAACGTGCTAAGCATAGGTAAAGTATGACAGTTTCATGTATTTTGGGCTGTTTTAAGGTGGATTAAGCGATATTTACGTAAATCTTGGGTAAAAAATGGTTATAAGCCCTTGTGACACACCGCCCGCCCGAGTATAACCGCAGCATGCTAAATCCAAATACATTACTGGTCACAGGCGGTGCAGGCTTTATCGGCAGCACCTTTGTCGGCCAATGCGTAGCGCGCGGGCAAAAAGTCATCGTGCTCGATAAGCTGACCTATGCGGGTCATCCAGAAAATCTGAGTTGGGTCGAGGGCGAAGGCTCGTATGAGCTAATCGAGGGCGATATTTGCGACGGTCCGCTCATCTCTGAGCTGCTTGCAAAACACAATGTCGATGCGCTGGTACATTTCGCGGCAGAAAGCCATGTCGATAATTCGATTGCATCGCCGTCAGAATTTATTCAGACCAATATCAATGGCTCATACACACTTCTTGAAGCAGCACGTCAATATTGGAATGGTTTGTCCGGCGATAAGAAAGACCAGTTCCGCTTCGTGCAAATCTCAACTGATGAAGTCTATGGATCACTCGGCAAAACGGGTAAGTTCTCGGAAGAAACTTCGATGAAGCCGAACTCGCCTTACTCCGCATCGAAGGCGGCGGGCGATCATCTGGCGCGCGCATGGTTCCATACGTATGGTTTGCCAACCATTGTCACCAACTGCACCAATAATTACGGCCCACGCCAACACCCCGAAAAACTGATTCCACTCATGACGACCTTCGGTCTGTCTGGTCGCAATCTGCCGGTTTACGGTGATGGTACCAACATCCGCGATTGGATTCACGTCGAAGATCATTGTTCTGGTGTGTACTTAGCGCTTACCAAAGGCACGCCGGGTGAGACCTATTGCTTTGGTGGTGATGCCGAGCGCAACAACCTCGATGTCGTTAAAACCATCTGCGCAACCCTGCAGGAGCTTGTTCCAACCGATGCGGGCTACGAGCATCTTATTACCTTTGTCGAAGACCGCGCCGGTCACGATTGGCGCTACGCTATTGATGACAGCAAAGCCGAATCAACGTTGGGCTTCACCCGCAAATACCAATTCGAGTCGGGCTTGCGCGCGACCATCCAATGGTATCTCGATAACAAGCAATGGTGCGAAGCCATTACACAAAAGAAAGCAGCCGCATGAAAGGGATAGTTCTCGCCGGTGGTTCGGGCACACGCCTTGCGCCGCTGACCAACTCGATCACCAAACAGATCCTTCCGGTTTACGATAAACCGATGATCTATTATCCGGTCGCAACCCTCATGAATGCGGGTATCAAGGATATTCTTATCATTTCAACCCCGCGCGACTTGCCTATGCTGCAAGAACTGCTTGGCGATGGCTCACGTATTGGGGTGAACTTCCAGTACAAAGAACAGCCAGCACCAGAAGGCATTGCACAGGCTTTCATCATTGGTGAAGAATTTGTCGGCTCCGACCCCGTCAGCCTGATCCTGGGTGACAATATCTATTTCGGCCATACGGTCGCACAAAAAACCAAAGTAGCAAGCGCACGCGAGCAGGGCGCCACCGTCTTTGCCTATCACGTCAAAGACCCAGAGCGTTACGGCGTCGTTGCATTCGATAAGCAAGGCATGGCGACATCGATTGTCGAGAAACCTAAACAACCACTTTCAAACTGGGCAGTAACCGGTTTGTATTTCTACGATAACCAAGTGATCGACATTGCGAAGAACCTAAAACCTTCGCCGCGTGGTGAGCTAGAAATTACCGATGTGAATGCGCAATATCTAGAGATGGGCCAGCTGCATGTCGAGCGCTTTGGTCGCGGTGTTGCATGGCTGGATACCGGAACTTTTGATTCGCTCATTCAGGCCGCGCATTTCGTTCAAACCATCGAGGCGCGTCAGGGCCTAAAAGTAGCGTGTATCGAAGAGATCGCGTTCCACCAAGGCTTCATCGATGCGGGTCAGTTAGAAAAGCTAGCCGATGAGCTATCGAAAAATGCTTACGGTGCCTATCTAAAGCAGGTGTTGGTCGAAGCAGCATGATCATCGTCACCGGATCTCAAGGGCAAGTCGGGCGTGCTTTAATGGGCGCACTTGCGGACGAAGAAGCGACATTCCTCACCCGCGAAGAACTGGATTTAAGCGATCACCGCACCATCAAACCAACGCTCAACCAGTTTGCAACGCCAAGCCTTATCATCAATGCGGCGGCCTACACCGCGGTTGATAAAGCCGAGTCCGAACCGGAGATTGCGCGCGAGGTCAATGCGACATCGGTGAAAGAGCTTGCCGAATATTGTGCCAGCCACGATATCCCGCTGATTCATTATTCCACCGATTATGTCTTTAACGGCGCGGGCGATATTCCCTTCTCAGAAACGGTGGGCACCGACCCGCTAAGTGTCTATGGTCGCACCAAGCAAGATGGCGAAACGCTCATTCAGCAATCGGGTGCTAAGCATCTGATCTTCAGAACCTCTTGGGTCTATGATGCAGATGGGCAGAATTTCTTCAACACCATGCTCAAGCTTGCCCAGTCGCGCAGCGTACTACGCATTGTCAATGACCAGCATGGCGCTCCATCTTACGCACCGCACTTAGCTGCTGCGACCATGGAAGCTTACGCGCAAGCGAAAGTCGCGGCGGAATTCCCATCGGGCACCTACCATATGTGCAATGCAGGCGAAACGAACTGGCACGCATTCGCGCTCGCCATTTTCGAGCTGGCAAAAGAGCGCGGCATTGAGCTGAGCATCGAAGAAGCAATCGGCATCCCGACATCGGAATATCCAACACCGGCGACACGTCCCCACAACTCGCGATTGGATTGCTCGCATTTAGAGCGTGTCTTTGGTATCGTCATGCCGGATTGGAAAGATGGGCTGAAAGCCTGCATGGAGGCGAAATATGAAAATAGTTGATCTGGAAATTGAAGGCCTCAAACGCATTGAGCTGCAAGTGCATGGCGATGCGCGCGGTTTCTTTGTGGAGCGTTATCATCAGGGCAAACTCGCCGATGCCGGATTCAACGAGACTTTCGTGCAAGATAATCACTCGCGCTCAGCGCCCGGCATTCTGCGCGGGCTGCATTATCAGTTTGGCCCACCGCAAGGCAAGCTGGTCGGCGTCACACGCGGTCGCGTCTATGATGTCGCCGTAGATGTGCGCACCAACTCACCCACTTTCGGCCAATATATCGGCATGGAACTGTCTGATGAAAACGGCCATCTCTTCTGGATTCCACCGGGATTCGCGCATGGCTTTTGCGTACTAGGCGATGAGCCTGCCGACATGCTCTATAAATGCACCGGCCTTTATAATGCACAAGGTGAGGGCGGCATCCGCTATGACGATCCGGATATAGCCATCGATTGGCCGATAGACAACCCAACCATTTCCGCGCGCGACGAAGAATTAGTAAGCTTGGCCGAGTATAAGCAAAACGCACCCGACTGGAGTTAATATGGCAGATGCCAAGGTGATCATTTCCATCGTCACCTACCGCTCAGACTTCGAGAAGTTACAAAAGGCGGTGGAGACGGTGCACAACACCTTGAAAGTGCCTTACGCGATCATGCTGGTCGATAACGCATCGGGCACGCATTATCAGCGCAAACTAGATAGTTTGGACCGCGTCAATATTCTGCATTCTCCCAAAAATTACGGCTTTGGCTTTGGTCATAATCTGGCGGCCCGCAAAGCGCCAAACTCCGATTATTTTCTGGTGATGAATCCGGATGTTGAAGTCAATGAAGGCACGATTGATAACATGATCAAATACATGGATGCCTACCCGGACATTGGGCTGCTTTGCCCGAAAGTGACCTTCCCGGAAGGAGAATTGCAGCCACTCAATAAGCGTCTGCCTTCGGTGGCGGTTCTATTCGCACGTCGCTTTATGCCAAAGAAACTGCAAGAACATCCCAAGTTCGAAGAGATGATGAAATGGTATGAGATGCGCGATGTCGGGTATGACAATGTGGTCGATGTGCCATTCGTCAGTGGTTGTTTCATGCTGTTCCGCCGCGATCTCTATGATCGCATGGGCGGCTTTGATGAGCGCTTCTTTATGTATTTAGAAGATTGCGACATCACCCGTCGTGTCCGTGCGGCGGGCAAACGTGCGCTCTATCTGCCAACC
The DNA here is from genome assembly GCA_022763105.1 of Rickettsiales bacterium. Classification (GTDB taxonomy): domain Bacteria; phylum Pseudomonadota; class Alphaproteobacteria; order Rickettsiales; family UBA3002; genus JALEGK01. The sequence goes on from JALEGK010000075.1 coordinate 55,321, forward strand.
GTTAGCATTGTGCACCATTGGGAGCGCGGCTCGCATAAAAGCATCAAGCTCATGTTCGTCATGCTTAAATCCATGCTCACCTATTTCAGCAAATGGGGCTGGAAATGGGTATAAATACGCTGATCACCGGTGCGAATGGGTTTATCGGTTCTCATCTGTGCCAGCATCTGGTTGATAATAACGAACAGGTGACTGCGGCCTATCGCAGGCAACCACAAAGCACCAATCAGTGGCGGCAAGTCATTGTCGGCGAGTTAGATGCCGATACCGATTGGAGCGACGCGCTAGAAGGCATCGATGCAGTCGTGCATTCCGCTGCGCGCGTGCATGTGCTCACCGAAATCTCCGATGACCCGATTGACGAATTCCGCCGCGTCAATGTCGATGCGACCGTTAACCTTGCGCGCCAAGCGATTGCCAAAGGCGTAAAGCGTTTTGTCTTTATCAGTACCATTGGTGTGATTGGTTCGACCAGTAAGCACCCGCTCACCGAATCGGATCCACCAACCCCCAAAACACCCTATGGTCAATCGAAGTGGGAGGCAGAAGAAGCGCTAAAATATTTGAGTGAGAAAGAAGGGCTGCCGTTGGTTATCTTGCGTATGCCGCTTGTATATGGCCCAGGCGTGAAAGCCAACTTTCTGAAACTCATGCGCTATGCGGTGGGCGGTAAGCCTTTGCCATTTGGTTGCGTACATAATCAGCGCGACTTTTTATCGGTCAAGAATCTGTGTGATGCGATCTATCTGTGCCTGAAGAAAGAGCAAGCCGTCGGCCAAACCTATCATTTATGCGATGGTCATCCAATCTCGACCTGTGAGCTGGTACGCCAACTCAGTAAAGCCGCAGGCACCAAACCATTTCTGCTACCCATACCGCGTAGCCTGATGCGCTCTGGCTTACGCATGGTTGGGCGCGCGCGTCTGTATGATAGCGTCTGCCGCTCGCTGCGTATCGATCATGGTAAAATTACGCGTGAGTTGGGCTGGCAACCACCACAACAATTCGATGATGCCTTACAAGAAGTCGTCGATTGGTACACACGCAACGGAGTTGCCGCATGAGCCGCACTGCTTACGTTGATGGCGAATATGTACCGCTCTCGCATGCGCAGGTCAATATGCAGGACCGTGGCTATCAATTTGCCGATGGCATCTATGAGGTGATCGCCCGCATGAATGGCTGCCTGCTCGATGGCAAAGCCCACTTAGACCGCCTAGAGCGTTCACTCGTAGAACTCGACATCCCCATGCCCATGTCGCGCGCCGCGCTCGATATCACCATTGCCGAACTGCTCTCGCGTCATAAACAGCGCAATGGCTTGGTCTATATGCAGGTCACACGCGGCACCTCCAAACGAAACCATGTCTTTGCGCCAGACATGAAGCCTGTGCTAACCATTGCCTATCTGCCATCCAAATTTGCAGGGAAGGCCGAGCGTGAGCAGGGCATCAAAGTGATCACCGCACCCGATATGCGCTGGGCGCGCTGCGATATTAAAACCATCGCACTATTGCCCAATATTATGGTGCGCAACCAAGCGGCCAAGCAGGGCGCGAAGGAAGTCTGGCAGATCAATGCAGATGGTTATGTGACCGAAGGCGCGCTCTCTAACGCCTATATCGTAGATAAGTCAGGCGTGCTCAGAACCCATCCGCTTACCCATGCGATATTGGGCGGCGTCACCCGCGACACCATCTTAAAACATGCGCGTGAAGAGGGCGTTGAGGTGAAGGAAGAAGCCTTCACGCTAGATGAAGTGCGCTCAGCCAAAGAAGCATTCTTGAGTAGTTGCTCGACCTTTGTGCAGCCAGTCAGCCAAATCGATGATCAACAACTCCCCGTCGGTGACGTGACAAAGCGCCTCATGAAGCGCTACGATGAGCACAACCACGCTCAAATGAAGGGATAGGATGATGGTAAAGCTAACGCGCCCGCGCGCGATATTGTTTGATTGGGATAATACGCTGGTCAATACCTGGCCGACCATTCACGAAGCGCTTAACGTGCTGATGCGCGAGAAGGGCCGCGAGGAATGGACGCTGGATCAGACCAAAGCCAATGTAAAAAAATCGATGCGCGATGCGTTCCCCGCCATGTTC
>JALEGK010000076.1 GCA_022763105.1 Rickettsiales bacterium
AGTTTGCGGAAAGGTTTCGGGTGCAGCTTCGGGCTGTACGTCTTGGTCAAGTGGTGATCCCTGCAGGATTCGAACCTGCGACCCTCTGATTAAAAGTCAGATGCTCTACCAACTGAGCTAAGGGATCATACCTGTACGCCCATCGTTTGGCTCAAACGACCGCCCTAACATACGGATTGCGGGCTTTGTGTCAAATAGTGATTTGCAAAATGCTGAAATATCAACGAAGAGGGCCGAGGTCTTCGCGTAAAAGCCCCATTTTTTCGCGTGATATGGTGCGCGCACGGTCTATGACTGCCTGTTTGAACTCGCCGTATTTCGCTTCTAAATCATCGGCGCGCTCAGGGTCATCCTTGCGAATATCGTCTGCCAGACAATGCACGCTGGCCTCTAGCAAGCCGCCCGATTTAAAGCGGTCAATCATGTCGTTAACAAAGTCAGGGCGAGTCGGGTCAATCGACGGGCTGCCTGAATGCAGCTTTGAGACATATGCTTCGACGTCTTTCGCAGCAGAAAGCGGCAAGCCGTAATATTTCTCATTTTCGCCGTAAATATCGTCAAAAGCACGCGCGCCCATATACATGAAAGAGGCGACCTGAAGCATGGCTAAATGAGAATTACCGGCGGCACCTGGCAGCGAATATTCGATACGGGCGCATTGTTTCTCATCCAAAGCAACATTGTCGGCCACATGGGTGTCGGCTTGCTTATAAACCGAACATTTTTCCATATCTGGCGAAGGCACCAGCGAATCATCAAGCGGGTCAGTCATATCGCGCTGAAGGGTAAAATGACGCAAACGCTTCATCGAATCATTGCCCGCATACAGTAAGGCGTAATCATCAGCACTATGATTTGTGATAATGTCTCGCACCGCTTTAGCAATGTGCCTGTCGGCAAACAGATTGTTTTCATGCATATCCAACGACACGCTCTCAGGGTGATCAGGATTAAACAACGCATTTTTATCGTGTGGGGCATGCAGCGAGAAGGTGATATGCTCACTCATGCGGGACGGGTTAGCATCGCAACCAAACTGCGTTTGCATGCCATATATGACTTTCGCTAATCGCTGGCCAAACGCACTAAGCGGTCCAGCCGCACGGATTTCTCTTTTTTCTAGAGATGTCAATGCGTCATCATCATTCTCGATAATGCGGTATCGTTCCTCATCTTCAGCACTCCATCTGCCGTCTAACTGGCGATCATCATAATCATCACGCAAAATGGGGAGCTTTTCACCCAATACCGCATGGCGTTGCGAATAGCGATTCGACGCACGCACCAATTGGCGTTTCAGCAAGGTGGTATGATGTGCGCCTCGTACCAAATCAACCGGAGCAATGGTCAGCTCTGGATAGGTGCCTGTCTCTAAATAAGCATGGCGTAGCGGGTAGGCTCCATGTTGTGACACATAGCCGTCTGCTTGGTCAAAATGCGTCGTAGGTAGTGGTGATGGTTTAAGGTGCTGCATATCACGAGATAGCTGCCAATCATCACTGGACTCCAGCACCTCACCATCATGAAACATAATATCATTCTCAAGCTCTGCACCTACAATCGGGCGATAGCCACGTTTGGCGAGCGCATCGCTAAAGGCTTTGGTGAATTCATCTGCGAGTTTACTGGCAGCTTTATCGGCGGTGTTTTCGCGCGCAAATAGGTCTTGGCTTGCGTAATGACGACGCGCCAAATCATCGCGTTCTGCCGCGAAAGTTTGCACATTGGTTTTGGGTGTTACCACACACACCTCCTTTTAGCCTATCAGCATAACAAAAGCGCATGTCAGTTTGATGACAGATGATTGTAATATAAGGAAATTAACTAATATCTGCCAGGTGTGGTTGTTTCACGTGTTTTTGCAGGGTATATGTCGGATTGTCTGTAAAAGGCTTTACCGTCTTTTAAGACCCAATAATCATCAAAATCGAGTTCGGCAGGACTTTTTCTTATAATTAGACGCTTTGAGCCTGCGTCATGGGATTCGCATAGTGTGCCTGAGAAATGACCATGAACGGTAAGCGTCTGACATTCAGATTCATTTATATCTAGTGTTGCAGGCAAACGACTTTTAGGGCCAATGCGAATGCCTTCTTGCAGCAACATATCTTTTATGTGATGAGTGCCTACCAATGGACGTTCTGCGCCAAAAAAATGTGCAATTCCATCTCGTCCGTAATGTATTCCTTTGGCACGATCATAGACGCCATCTTCATGAAACATCTCCGCAATCTGTTCTGCCTTGCCCGTATCGGCAATCAGATACTGCCCCTCCATGCGATTGGTGGCATCAATGAGTTGATAGTAGCTGACAAAACGCTGCTTCTCTACGCCTGAAAAGGAGGCGGGGTCGGGATAGGGCGGCGCTTCGCCAATCTGGCGTCTTAAGACTGGCGTGTGTGGCTTGTCATTCATTTATTTCTCGTCGATATCGCCCATATCCCACCATTTGCGCAGCTCAGCAGCCAAACTCGACAGTGTGCCCGCAGCGATTGATTCGCGGATACGCAGCATCAGGCTTTGGTAATAGGCCAGATTATGCCACGACATCAGAATCGGCCCGAGCATCTCATCGGCCTTAAAGAGGTGGTGGATATAGGCACGTGAGAAATTCGTACAGACATAACACATGCAGCTCTCATCCAGCGGGCGGTCATCTTCGCGGTGACGTGCATTTTTAATGTTGATCTCGCCGCGTGTGGTATAGCCACGCGCTAACCTTCCAGAGCGTGTCGGAATCACGCAATCAAACATATCGATACCGCGCTCCACCGCGCCTAAAATATCATCGGGCTTGCCTACACCCATCAGGTAACGCGGTGCGGCAATCGGCATGCTGGGCGTGGTGTAATCCAGCACATCAAACATCATCTCTTGGCCTTCACCCACCGCTAAGCCGCCCACGGCATAACCGTCAAAGCCAATATTGGTAAGCGATTTAACCGATTCTTTGCGCAAATCTTCATAGACGCCACCTTGGACAATCCCGAAGATGCCGTAGCCATCGGTATTTAAAAAGGCTTCGCGTGAGCGCTCCGCCCAGCGCATCGACATTTTCATCGAGCTGCGCGCTTCCTCATGCGTGGCGGGGAAGGGGGTGCATTCATCCAGCACCATCGTGATATTGGAATCGAGCAAACGCTGAATATTGATCGCGCGCTCTGGCGTTAGCTCATGCTCCGAGCCATCAATATGCGATTTGAAGGTCACGCCTTCTTCAGTGATCTTGCGCAGATTCGACAGCGACATCACCTGAAATCCGCCCGAATCGGTCAGAATCGGATGCGGCCAATTCATAAATTCGTGCAGCCCGCCCATTTTCGCTACCAGCTCTGCACCGGGACGTAGCATAAGATGATAGGTATTTCCCAAAATCACATCAGCACCGAGTGAGCGCACTGCACCGGGGGTCATACCCTTGACGGTGCCGCAGGTGCCAACTGGCATAAAGGCGGGGGTGCGAATCTCACCATGCGCGGTCTTCAGCGTGCCAACGCGGGCTGCGCCGTCCGTTCCGTGTATCTCAAAGGTTAAACTCATAGCGTGTTCCTCTTTTATTCTTTTATATCTGTATCCCCGGCGTGGGTCTATGGCGAAGATTCGCCGCCACCGGATAAACCTCTGGTGGTGGAATCAGTGGTAAGTTCTTCGCCTTATCGAAATTATAGGTGCCGGTAATGCTAGCATCGGCCGCCAACGCATCGCAGATCGTTTCCATCTCTTGGCTCACGCGGTCTTGGCGGCCCTTGCTTTCATTCTCGATAAAACGAATGCGCCCTACCTCTAAGCCGGTCTTATCGGCCAGATCCTGCTGCGATAGCCCTTCTTTAGTGCGTAGCGCCATTAAGAACAAACCAGCAGATGGCAATTGCATGGTCGCATCCTTCCAAAGCGGAGCATCGGCTTGTTGGTTCCATGCCTGCTCGTCATTAAAACGCGCGAAAACCTGGTCCCAATATGCAGAAGGGAATTGTTTGATGTTCGATGAAAAGATAATCCGTTTGCCGGTTTCATTCGGAATGCGTGCGGCATAATAATTATGCCCGATGATTGAACTCACACCACGCACCCACAAATCATCAAACCGTGCGCGCATATCTTGATTGGTACGGGCGAGCGCTTCGTCATCTTCGGGTATAGGAAATAAATCATCACGCAGCATTTCCATTTTCTCTGTTTCCAGAAAACGGCCATTCTCTACATTGCGGATTTCATCTTTTTCTACATCAACCGAAAGATCATCGCGCGCGGTTGAAAGCGGTGGCGGACGGAGCAATCGACTGACCTGCACAAACTCAAAGAGGTTTTTCGTCTCGCGCTGAATCCGCGCAAGCTGACGTAATCCCGCTGCTTGGCCTTCTGGGTGGCGCGTTGCGATTTGTTGATAGGTGGTGCGAATATTTTTACCTGCAAACAGGCGGTGGCGCGGCCACATGCCCACCGGATCGCGGAACTGGTTGAGCACTTCGTTGCGGCCTCGTCGTCCGTAAGTTGCGCGCACTAAATCTTTTGGCTCAAACTGCACATCATAGACGCGTGTACCGGCGCGCACATAATCTTCTGGCGGCTCACGATCATAGACATCATGCATCTGATCATCGCGGGTGGCTTCGTCAATTTCGCCATCTTCAAAGCGGTCTTGAATGGTGGCAATATCAAGTGCCTGATCGCGCTGGAATTCATTTAGGTTCAGCATCTCAGCCGCACGGTCCGGGTTGAAGAACGGGAAACGTGGATGGTCAGGCCCGCGTGGCATGCGCCCATCTTGGTAGCGACGATTCTCGCGTTCCAGCAACGCAAACACCAAAATCGCATCATGGCGGGTAAGATAATAATCGCGGTCATTATCGAGATTGGAAATGACGCTACGCGTTACGCCCGCACGATCTGCCAACTCTTCCTGCGTCATACCAAGCGTCAGGCGAGCGGCGCGAATATATTCCCCCATGGTGGCGGGGGTAATATAGGTATCTTCCCAGACGGGCTTATGTTCGAGTGCGGCATAATGATTGGGGAAGTTGAATTGATACAGCGCATATTCCCAATATTCGCGCGGCAGCTCGAGCGCATATTGCACATAGGATTTGAAATAGTGATGCACCGCTTCCGGATCATCCGGGTTAGGCTCTTCATTACCCAACCCCCAGTCTTTTTCTTTCATGAATTTTGCGGCTTTCACCTTATCGCGAATGGAAAGCTCATACAGACGATCAGCCTTGGCGCGACCTTCTTCTGTATCCAACCGAAACATCGCCTCTTGCATGCGCTCTACCACATCTTTGGGCGGGTGCTGCGCGCGTGCTTCATATTCAACCATCTGATTGACGCGGTCGATGCTGCGATTCAAATCTTCTTGCCGCAAGCCACTCAGCAGACGGTTCACACGGATAAATTCATGCATGTTTTCGGTGTGCTCGGAAATCGTCTGCAACACATCGCGATCAACGTATAAATAACCATGTTCGCTATCTGGCCTGTGCGGGAAGATGCGCGGCTCATCCATATCTTCCAGATCATTGTAATAGCCCAAGCGATAACGGAATTGATTCGACATGGCGTGCGATACGTTGCCGTAATTACGTGCTTCCATCGTATCGGGTGATACGGGGATATTGAAATGCGGCGCACTGATCTCTCGTGGTTGATCGGGCAGGCTGCCAATCGCCGCGACATAGAGCTGATGAGCTTTGTTCCAATCATCGCCATTCTCTGCAATGCCACAAGCGCGCATCAACACGCCAAACTCTGCCTCGCTGCGAGGTGGCTCCACCCCATCCAGCCACCAATAGACGCGGACGGCTTCTAGATCTTTTCGAGCTTCAAGCACATGATTCACCACCTCGCGCTGATCGATCTGCGACGCGATGATATGATCGCGCACGAAATCGCCAAACGCCTTACTCTGCGCACTAAGTGGTGGTATCAGTGACATGTTTCCCGCTTATTCTTTTCTAACCTGTTGAGAATAAGGAAAAAGTGTTACTGAATTCTTAAAATCGGCAGATTTTTAGCCGCTTAGCTCTAGAAAACATGCATCGAAGCGGTGTCGTTCAAGCGGCACGAGGCCTTTACGCGCCCTTGGCGCTTGCGTCGCTGCGCTCTAAAAAACAGGCGTCGCCGTAGGAGAAAAAGCGGTATCCAGAGGCCTGCGCATGGGCATAGGCGCGTTGCATCAAATCCAGCCCAGAAAAGGCGGAAACCAGCATAAATAGGGTCGATTTGGGCAAATGGAAGTTCGTCAGCAGTGCATCAGCGATGCGAAACTGATAGCCCGGCGTTATAAAAATCCCCGTATCAGCAGCAAATGCAGCGATGCCATCATCGGTAGCCGCAGATTCCAGCGTACGAAGCGCTGTCGTGCCTACCGGAATCACGCGCCCGCCATTCGCTTTGGTGGTGTTAATCAGCTCGGCTGTTTCCTCTGACAGTACCGCAAATTCATGATGCATGACGTGCTCCGACGTATCTTCAACCTTCACTGGCTGAAACGTGCCCGCACCGACATGCAGCGTCACATATGTAGTCTTCACACCACGCGCTGCAATCGCATCCATCACCCGATCAGTGAAATGCAAACCAGCCGTGGGGGCCGCAACCGAACCTGGCTCGCGCGCATAAATCGTCTGGTAATCGGCCTTATCCGAATCGGTGTCTTCGCGCTTGATGTAAGGCGGTAAAGGCATGTGACCAATCGCATCAAGCGTGGCATAAAATGCCTCGCCGGACTGATTGAAATCCAGCACAATTTCACCATTCTCATGCTTTGCTTTAACATTGGCTTCTAACGTACCAGCCATGACAACATCGCCGACTTTCAGCTTCTTACCCGGCTTGGCAAACGTACTCCATGAACCATCCGCTTGCGCGCGATGCAGTAGTAGTTCTACCTGCGCGGCATCACGCACGCCATCGCTTGGGCGGGTAACAAACACACGTGCGGGAATGACCTTGCTGTCATTAAATACGAGCAGGTCGCCTTCGCGTAGTAGTGACGGCAAATCAAGGAATGACAGATCGCTTAAGTCATCGGGCGGGCAGACATGCAACAGCTTGCACGCATCACGCGGCTCGCACGGCGCATCGGCGATGTGTGAAGGATCGAAGGGGAAGTCAAACGCATCAACGCGCATGGCGCGATGCTCGATTACTTCGCAGGACGCTCAACGTCAGCAGCGACTTTCATTGATACCACCTTATCAGGATTATCAACGGAGCCGTTCATATCTGCATCGCCTTTTTTGATGTTGTCGACATGTTCCATGCCTTCAACCACCTGACCCCATACGGTGTATTCGCCGTTAAGGAACGGTGCCGAAGCAAAGCAGATGAACCACTGAGAATCAGCAGAATTCGGATTAGATGCGCGCGCCATAGACACGGTACCGCGCTTATGCTTTACATCGTTGAACTCAGCCATAAGTTTCTGACCAGAACCGCCTGTACCCGTACCAGTCGGATCACCGGTTTGTGCCATGAAGCCATCGATCACGCGGTGGAATACCACGCCATTATAGAAGCCTTCACGCACCAGCTCTTTAATACGCTTGACGTGATTAGGTGCCTTCGATGGATACATCTCGATCACCACACGGCCATCTTTTAATTCCAGATATAATGTATTTTCCAGATCGCGCGCTTCAGCGTCAGCCATGAAAGTTACTCCGATTAGGGTTAAGCAAAGAGAAGCAAAACGTGTAAACATAATAGTCTCTACCTGATTAAATGAGTCGATACAGTAACGCGCTACACGTTCCTGTCAAGCGGCTAACATGGGTGTGTTAGTCGGAATGAGCACCCGATTGGGTTGCAATATAGTTCTCGATTCCCATCAGCTCGATACGCTTAAGCTGTTGTTGTAGCCAGTCAATATGCTCTTCTTCCGAATCCATAATCGACTTCACCAGCATTTCAGATACCGGGTCTTTGACCTCAATGGCGCAATCATGCGCGGCTTGCAAATCCTCGTGATTCGCAAATTCCATCTTCAGATCGCATTCCAGCATTTCTTTGACATGCTCACCAATCATCAGCTTGCCCAGATCTTGCAAGTTTGGCAGCCCCTCAAGGAATAAAATGCGCTTCACCAGCTCATCTGCATGCTTCATCTCATCGATCGATTCTTCATATTCTTTCTTGGCTAACTCAAGCACACCCATATCTTCCAGCATGCGAGAATGCAGGAAGTATTGGTTAATCGCGGTCAGCTCGTTTTTCAGAATCACATTCAGATGTTTGATCATCTCTGGATGTCCGGCCATGAATCCTCCTAAAGGGTTTGAATCATTTAATGGCCTCTATTATTCGGATTGAGCAGCGCGCTGACAAGGCAAAAGCGTGCAAATGCAAATGACTCGCGCATTTTTTCGCCAAAAACGGCGCAATTGCGAATCAGCCGCAGAAAATGGGGTGTTAGCGAAAATTTAAGCCTTTGTTTTTATGGTGATAGCATGGCGAAGAAAATCACATTCGTAAGCGGTGCAAAGGTTTCAGTCTCATCACAAAAAGTGATAGCACCAAGCACTGAAATGCTACAGGCGCTATGGCCGCCACGCTCAGGCGAGGAATGGGACCAAACCGAGCGATTTAATGCCGCGCGCAAGGAGCTATTAGCCAAAAATCGTGGCGCGATCATCAGCTTTAAAGCCGGAGGGTTTGACCGCATGCCACAAAGCGTGCAACCCGGCATGTGCTTCGATGATTGCGATATTACCAGCGTATCGTGGGATTTGGTGCCAAAAGAGGTGCTAAAACAGCTCGATTTCAGCAAAACAGTCGTCGAATCAGCCCATTCGCACGCCGCCTACCTACCGCAAGGCTTCTCTCGCGGGTAAGTGGCTGCATAATCTTCATAAAACCATCACATCACGGTCATGATTCCTCAGCCTTTAAGCCGTAAAATGCTAAGTGACGCATAGTAACGATAGGCGCGGGAGCAGCATGGTAGGCAAAAAGCCAGACATACCGGATTGTAGTGTCTTCACTCATATTGAAGGGCTGGAGGATATCCGTGGAAAATCCGGTAAAGGCAAAGGGCCGATTACGCTGCAAACCATTAGCGGTCAACACGGCTTTACGATACTTGCCGGCGATGATGAATATGACGGTAAAAGCTCGCCATTCTTTGGCATGCTCGCCGAAACCAAATTACTGCATCAGCACCCTGAATATAAAAACACCGCGATGCTTTTTCAGTATTCGCGAAGTGAAGGCAACAAGCGAGGCGAGCCAACTCAACGCAAGCTAGCAGACCGAACAGACGATTTGAACTTTGTGATTGATACGCTCAAACCTTATCCGCCATTCCTGATGACGCTTGGCATGTCGCGCGGCTGGCTAACCTCTAGCAACAAGCCAAGTAAATTCGCACCGCGCTTTATTGATCATCTGGCGTCACTCCATGATACCAGCTTGCTAGCATCGTTCCTGTCGGGCTTCGATAAGCATCCCAAAATGTTCATGCCGTTGGTGAGGCAAAAAACCTACCCTCGACGTGATCGTTTGCTGCTGCAAGCCTGCGCGTATGACCCCACACATTTTACCCGCTTAGAAGAAGTGATCGGGCTGCTAGAGCAGCATGTGCCAAATGCAATGCCAACATTGCTAGAGAATAGCTCGGGCCTGATCGAGATGGTCAACGCACAAGGGCATGAGCCACTAGAGAAAGCGCGTCAAGACCATGTCAGCAGCGCCACCAAACATCTGCTGGATTCATTATCAGCTGAAGAATTGAGCGGCTTGCTCAGCTCGCAATTTTTAGCGGATGGGCGAAAAGGCGAGTGGGGTAAAGCGTTGGTGTTTGAGTGGATCAGTCAAGTCGATCCAGACTATCTCACCCAACTGCTCAATAAAATTTCACCTCAAGCGGCACAGCATATTTTTGAGAAATACGCGCAGACCATTACATCCAATAACCAAACCGCCAAAGACGTGCTGGATCGCATCGATTCGGCGCTCAACCATTTGTTCGGTGATAATGAAGATATCAAAGCCAAGATGCTCGGATGCGTCAGTATGGACGCATCATTCATGCAGGGCAATTGCGATGTGCTCAAGCCGCTAGGTCGCTACGACATGCTCTGCAAATTGAAAGAGGAAGATTTTAATCAGCTATCACCTGCCTTGCAAAAAGCAGTCGTAATCTATGGGCGTGAACATATTTTCGGTGGCTGCTTTAGAGGGCAATCGCGTGTTGAAAATGAATTACAGGATTTGTTAGGCGATGATCTGCTGAATGATTGGAATAAGGCTCTGCCGCCAGAAAATGACTTTAATGGTTGGTTCGCATTCTACCATGTCATGCGCCGTGAAATGCTGATGATGGAATGGTGCTTTGATCATGATGTCGATGAGATGGGCCTAACCAACACCATTCACAGCGAACCATTTATTGACCGCTTCAGAAGCTTGCTTGAAAATAGCGAAGGCGATTGGAAAACCATGGCGTTTCGCAAGCATGAAGGACGCAAGACAACACAACCACTCGATCTACAATCCATCGATCCGTACTTTGCGCGCATGAGTGTGCATCTGGTTGATGATGTCACCCGCTATGTCGTGCTGCCCTATCTGGCAAAATTTCTCACGCTCGATGAAAAGAAAAATGAGCTCGATTATGAAATGGTTGCTCGCATCATCGAAGATACACGCCTGAAAGTATTTGATGCGCTGTTTGTAGATCGCGCCATGCCGCTAAACCGCCTCTTGGTGCTCAGCAAAGCGTGGCAAGAGCAAAACTATAATTTGCGTGAATTCCCAAGCGAGAAAGTCTGGCAATCGCCCTTTATCGATGCGTTGGGAAAGCCCATTCATTCCATCGATTTAACACCGGAAAATATCAGCACTCCCGCTGGTGATGATACAGAGAATATTTTTATCCAGCCACTCACCAGCACACAAATGTTAGAAGAAGAGGGGCGTGTACTGAACCATTGTGTCGGCCAATCAGATATGCGATTCATCCATGAATGCCAAGAAGGCATGGGCCACATTGTCTCCATCCGCAAACATTTGCCCGATGGTCGCACACAACATCTATCAACGCTGAATTTCAGCATCGTCGATGGGGCAGATGGCAGCCGCCAGTTGCAGTTCGGAGGTAATGAAGGCCAACGCACCGAATCAGGCCGTACCATCATTCAAGAAGACAATATGAACCGCATCGAGAATCAGGTGTGGCTATGGTTAAAAGAGCAGGTCGAAAGAGGGGATTTGCAATTAACGCCAGAAAAAGATTTAGGCGCGATCGAACGTCTCGCCCCATCATTGCTCGATGAGGAATATGGCTTTTACAATGACTATAGCACGCCAGAAAATGCACGCCGTTCTGAGCTGAACCGTCAGATGCGCTTCGATATTATCTCAGGGCATTGCGGCCATACCATTCAACCGGCCGACATCTCGCACCTGCTGGATGAGCATGGAGAAGCACCGCCTGAGCATCATGGCCCATTGCGTGCCGAGCCGATCCGCGCACCGGCGTTTGGCGTGCATATGAGTAATCAGGGTAAGGTGTGGAAATTATGTACCCGCCATTACGAGGGCAAGCATGTCGATAAATTTATTCTCGATCACAACTTACTCGAACCGGCGCTTGATATTGTGCCCGAAGATAAAAACCGTAATGACGATATTTATGGGGCGCTAAAAGAACGTGCTGAGCAACGTAGCCAACTCGAAATCCGCCCTTCAAAATCCAGAAGACCTGCAAATGCTCAAGACATTGTTGCGCGCGGCCAAGGCACCTCCCGCGATGGCACAGGCCAAGATCAAGGCGGCGCACGCGGCTAGCCAAACAACCACTCGCGCGTTATGCTGCGCCTATGAACCCATTCTTCATCGCATTCCTTATCATGCCACTGCCGGTCTATGCGCTGTTGCGACCAACGACGTCTGTGCGAT
>JALEGK010000077.1 GCA_022763105.1 Rickettsiales bacterium
AATAACCGTATGAATCAGGAGATTCGAGAGGCCGGGCGCATGCAACGTATCTTGTTGCCTAGTGATCGCGAGCTGAATCAGATTCGCGATGAGCAGAAGCTTGATATATCTTACCTCTATCACCCCTGCACAGATTTGGCGGGTGATTATTTAGCCATTCAAAAACTCAGTGATGATGAAACTATGCTCATCAGCGTTGATGTGACCGGGCATGGGGTGAGTGCATCGCTTTACACTTTCGCCATTCATACACTTCTGAAAGAACTTTCTAAGCCCGATGCTGACCCCGCAGAATTGCTGCGTATTGCAAATCATCGGCTTTACTCGGTCATGGATGTCGATAAATTCGCGACCATCTTTTTGGGCATTATTAGCCGCTCAAAGAAGAGCCTGCGTTATTCGGCTGCTGCCTGCCCGCAACCCATATTGCTGCGCAAAGGTAGTGCTGAATTGCTTAAAACCGACGGCTTAATGCTGGGCATTGAAGAGGAGCAAAGTTATCAAACCAGTACGATTCCGTTTGAAGAAGGTGATCGTTTGGTTGTCTATAGCGATGCGCTGTTAGAGACCTCCATGTTAGATGAGGCCTTTTTAACCGAGCAACAAATCATGGATTTTCTAACCTCGCATAATGTGCCAAACTCTAACGATATGTTGCAGCAACTCAGCTTAAAACTTTTTGCCGAGCGACTTTATTATCTGCGTGATGATCTGACCATGATCGCCTGCACACACCAATAGCCACTTTCATTGCGTTAGCGATTTCATTGGGTTAGACTCTGACCATTCAATCGCAGCAGCAATCTTTTGGTTTTTAAACGATTACATCCCGCGCATTTTTTACTGCTGATCATTGTGATCATTGCTGCCATCTCTCCGTTTGAAATGCGTGACTGGTTGCAAAGCTATACGCGCTGGTTTGAGCATCGCTTTGGCTGGCTTGTGCTTTTGATCTGCGCTTATTTTGTCGGGCTGTCGTTTTACATCGCGCTTGGACGCTATGGCTCCTTAAAACTTGGCGGGCCCGATGCTGAACCACAATTTCATACGCTTTCGTGGCTGGCGATGTTATTTGCTGCAGGCATGGGATCAGGCTTGGTCTTTTACGGTGCGGCAGAACCATTGCTGCACTATCTGCACCCGCCACCTGTGCTACAAGACATCCCCGAAGGTGGCGCGCGCGCACGTCATGCGTTGATGCTTAGCCATTTTCATTGGGGCATTCATGCATGGGCGATCTATGCGATTGCCGCACTATCGGTTGCGTACTTCACCTTCGAGCATGACAAAAAATTACTGCCGAGTACCCCGCTATCTCATGGGCGTTCTGAGCAAACCCATCGTATCGTTAGCTTGATTGTGAATAGCTTTGCCATTTTGGCCGTGGTATTTGGCATTGTTGGCAGTCTGTCTCAAGGGGTGCTGCAAGTCTCGCAAGGGGTGCTGCGTTGGTTTGGCACTGACACATTTGACGCCTATCAGCTAAAGCTGATGGTGCTGGCAAGCTTATTCACTTGCTATCTCGTCTCTGCATCGACTGGCATTAGCCGTGGCATTAAAGTCTTAAGCGACATCAATATTATCGTCGCCATTTTACTCATGCTGTTCATTATGTTTGCCGGGCCAACACAGTTTATTGTTGAGAGTTTGGTCTCTGGCATTGGCGATTATTTGGGCAGCCTATCAAAGCTCTCTTTTAATGTGCGGCATTTCTCGGACGCAGGTGGCTGGACCGAGGAATGGACCATCAATTACTTTCTGTGGTGGGTGGCGTGGGCGCCTTTTGTTGGCATTTTTATTGCGCGTATCAGTCGTGGCCGTAGTTTGCGCGAATTTATCCTTGGCGTCATATTTGTGCCTACCCTTTTCTCTGCGCTTTGGTTCTCGACACTGGGAGGGACCGCGCTGCACTTGGAACTATTTTCTGATGTGCCGTTTGAAGAAGTGATTGAGACACCGGAAGCCGCCACTTATGCGCTTATGGAACAGCTCCCCTTTGCGGAGATTACCTTTTTTGTGGTGATTGCGTTGCTCTTTATCTTTTTGGTAACCAGCGCGGATAGCGGCACCTTTGTATTGGGCATGTTCACATCTGATGGCAAGGTGAATCCCGGACTTAAACAACGTTTATTTTGGGGCATCATTATTGGCGCGCTGACCCTTGCGACTATCAGCATGAAAGGTGGTATTAGCCTGAACCGTAGTATTGCGGTAGCAGGCGGTGCGCCATTTTTGTTTATCATGTTGTGGCAGAGCATTCGGCTGTTACAGACCCTACGCTCGCTTTACCCCAAAACCCCGATCAACTCAGGCCAGTAATCGACTGGTGTCAGTAATTTCAATTGCTTATCCATTAAACGCTTGATTTTATGTCGCATCCCTGCCTCAGTATTACGTAAAAATTGCTGTTTTTTAAGGCTGTTAAGCTTCTGTTCATCAATATGCGTCACAATCGGACGGTTTTTGTGTATAGTGATTTTGCAGGGGAGCGCATGAATATGAACCAACGTTCATGGAGATTCTGGGCCACATTCTTTGGTGCAATTGGTAGCGGTGCGGTGGCACTGGCCGCTCCGGATGCGCCTGATTTTCTCAATGTCAGCTTAGACCAACTCGCCGATATCGAAGTAACGTCTGTTTCCAAACGTTCTGAGAAAGCCTCTGAGGCGGCGGCTGCGATTTATGTGATCACACAAGAAGATATCCGCCGCTCTGGCTATACCTCCATTCCAGAAGCGCTGCGCATGGTGCCGGGCCTTCATGTTGCACGCTCTGGCTCTAGTCAATGGGCGGTGACCGCGCGCGGTTTTAACGACCAGTTCGCAAACAAACTACTCGTGCTGATGGATGGGCGCACACTCTACAGCCCAATCTTTTCTGGTGTGTGGTGGGATGTGCAAGACACCGTCATGGAAGATATTGAACGTATTGAGGTGATTCGCGGTCCCGGCGCAACGCTATGGGGTGCGAATGCGGTGAATGGGGTGATCAATATCATCACCAAGAAGGCGAAAGATACGCAAGGTGCATTGATCAGCGGTGGTGGTGGCAATGAAGAGGCAGGCTTTGGTGTCGCACGTTACGGCTTTAAGCTTGGCGATTTCGCCCATATGCGCGCTTACGCTAAATATGATAATCGCGATGAGAGTAAATCTGCCGATGCACGCACCGGTAGCAGCGATCACTGGAATATCGGTCGGTATGGCTTCCGTATGGATTGGGACATGGACAAGAAGAATGACCTGACCATACAGGGTGATATGTATACGGGGCGCGAGCATCAGCTCTACACGGTGCCAGAGGTGATCTCGCCATTCAGCACCACCGTTAAGGATGATCAAGAGACCAAAGGTGCCAATATATTGATGCGCTGGTCGCATCGCTTTAACCGCAATTCCAATATCACGTTGCAGACTTACTTTGATTATAATGACCGTGATGTCTTCCCGGTTGAGCTTTCGAATTACACCTATGACATCGACTTCCAGCATCACTGGACGATCAATGCTTATAATGATTTTGTCTGGGGCCTTGGCTATCGTTATATCGAAGATGATACGAATGGCTCTTTCTATATTCGTTATGTGCCAGAGAGTGATTCGCGCCATCTGTTCAGCGCCTTTGCACAAGATAAGATCGCACTGATTCGCAATGAGCTATACCTAACGCTTGGCACCAAGTTCGAGCATAATCAATTTACCGGCGCAGAGTTCCAACCATCGGGTCGCCTTTCGTGGCTGATTGATGATTCACAGACCTTGTGGGCATCGGTGGCACGTGCGGTACGCACACCGTCTCGTGCTGCGCAAGACCTTGTTAATCCGGTAGCTAATCTTGGTGGCACTGCCTTGGTGGTGCGTCGTGGCTCTAAGAATGATTCCGAAGAGATGATCGCCTATGAGCTGGGCTACCGCATTCAGCCCGCTGATCAGCTCGCCTTTGATTTTGCCGCCTTCTATAATGATTACGATAAGCTGATCTCAGGCGCGCCGGGCGCGGCAAGACTCGTGACGAATGGCGGCATCACCTATCTAGAGATTCCGCAAATTCTGGCCAATGGCGCAGAGGCCGAATCATACGGGATTGAGGTTGCGGCAAACTGGACGCCGTATCGCTGGTGGAAATTGCGTGCCAATTACAGCTATATGGAGCTGGATTTCAGCAATAATGCAGGCAGCTTGCTGCTGACCGATGGTAAGACGCCTAGCCATCAGGCCTATCTCTCATCCTCGATTGATTTACCATACGATATCGAATTTGATCAGAGCTTGCTATATGTCGATGAATTAGACCCTAATGCGACGCTTGATATTGCGGACTATCTAAGGCTGGATTTGCGATTGGGTTGGCAGCCGGTTGAAGGGCTGGATATTTCGTTGGTCGGACAAAATTTACTTGATCCTTACCATCCAGAATTTTCTGCCTTCCTTTATAATCCTGTCGCACAGATCGGGCGGAGCGTATATGGCAAAGTCACTTGGCAATATTAGGCACACGGTAGCGATCATGCGGTTTTTCTGCCTGATATGCTTGTGTGCGACCTTCGCGCTTTCGCCAATAGCGGCCAGAGCGCAAAGCGCAGCACAGGCGCAATCCCGCCCGGAGATGACCGATGTGCAGGCCAAGCTCGCCATCATTTATAACTTTGTTAGCCGCTATGTGAAATGGCCGGATAAATACGCGATTGATAAACTCAATCAGGTCAATATTTGTGCGCTGGGACGCGATGAATTGACGAATGAGATCGACGTGCTAAAGCGCGCCTCTACTGCCAAACTTCAGGTGAATGTCGTGCACAATATTACTTACGACCAGATCACTGCTTGTCATGTGCTGTATGTTGCAACCTCTGAGAGCCGTAAGGTCAGCAGTATTTTGAATTATGCGCAAGGCTCGCCAGTGCTTACATTCTCTAGTCTGGAAGATTTCACCACACGGGGTGGCATGATTTCATTGGTGCGCGAAACACAGCGCCAAGGCACGTTTGAGCGCGCCTTTATCCGATTTGAGGTCAATGCTGCGAATGTCTATAGTTCCCGTCTTTACATCGACCCTGATGCGTTAGAATTAGCGCGCAAGGTGGTGCGTGAATGATCTTCTTTCGTAATACCACGCTTAGGCGTTCCTTGATGCTGATCATCATGACGATCAGTATGGTATCCATTATTGTGACCACTATTCCGATCTCAATTGTTGGCTATCAACGCATTCTCGATGATATGGAGCAAGAGCTTCAGCTTGCTGTCTCCATCATTGGTGATCGCAATAAGGCATTGCTTGAATATACCAATATCCCGAACCGCTATCTGATTCGCAAAGCATTCGAGAATCTGAATGTGTTTCGCGGTAATAATATTATCCACCTCGCCTGTTTGTATGACCGCGATCAGGAGTTGATTGCCTTTTACGATAAACATAATGAGGAATTTGCTGCGCTCGCGGAGTCGCCATTATCAGATGAGCAATTCAATATTATGATTGCACGCGGTTTGGGACAGTACCGCAAAACCTGCCCGATGAGCGTTGAGCAAGGCAAAGGGTTTAACCCGGATGGCTATCACATCATGCATGAGATTGTGGTTGAAAGCGTGCTGCGCAATCCGTTTGCAGCAGATGATGCGCCGGAAACGAATGTGGTGGGAAAACTCTATGTGCGCGCGGGGCTTGAGAAAGTGAATGCTTACCTTAACTCGCAAGCATACATTGCGGTGCTGATTACCATTGGTGCGATTGTCGTGTGTTACCTGCTCGCTTGGATTTTGCAAAATGGTATCTCGCGCCCAATCTTGCGCTTGGCAGAGGCGGCGAAGAAGATTTCGGTCTATCGTGATTATACCGTGCGTGTTAAGCCACAATCACCGGGTGGCTATGCGCAGGAGTTGACCATGTTGATTGATTCATTCAATGACATGTTAACCGAGATTGAAGATCGCGATAGTCGCTTAACGCGCAAAAATTTAGAGCTAAAAAAAGCAAAAGATGAAGCCGAAGCCGCCAACGTTGCCAAGTCGCATTTCTTGGCAAATATGAGCCATGAGCTGCGCACGCCGCTCAATGCGATCATCGGGTTTTCCTCTATTTTTGTGAGCAAAATGTTCGGCCCGTTGGGTGACGAAAAATACGATGGTTATGCGCATGATATTCATGAGTCCGGCACGCATTTGCTGGAAGTCATCAATGATATTCTTGATTTGACCAAAGCAGAGGCTGGTAAGCTCACGCTTATTTTTGAAGAGTTTGATGTGAAGAAGGCGATTCAAAAATGCATCAATATCGTCTCTCAACAAGCGCGTATTGGTGATTTAAACATTGTCTTTGACCCACCGGCTGATTTGCCATGGATGGTGGGTGATCGCGTGCGCTTTATCCAGATTATCCTTAACATTGTCTCCAATGCAGTGAAATTTACCAAGCCGGGCGGCAGCATCACCATTAGCGTGCAGGCATCGCCGATTGATGAGACGGTGACACATTTTATCATCGAGATTATTGATACCGGTATCGGCATGAATAAGGACGGGCTCGATAAAGCCTTCCAGATGTTTGGTCAGGTTGATAGCGGGTTGAATCGCAAATATGAGGGCACCGGTTTGGGGCTGCCTTTAACGAAGAAATTGGTCGAGCTTCATAAGGGAACGATTGATATTGAAAGCGCGCCTGAGAAAGGCACGCATGTCACCATGCAATTCTTCTCAGATGTCCGTAAGATCAATGAGATCGAGCAGAGTTAAGCGCCGCTTTTCTTCGCTTCTTTGGCTGCCTTTTTTTCAAGCTTTCGCTCGGTGATTTTCTCAATCACCGTATCTTCAATCCGGATCATCACATCTGCATTACTCGCATCGCCTGTCACCTTGATTTGTGCACCTTCATGACGCTCTAACTCTTGCAAACGGAGTTTTAGCCTAGGCGACTCGACATCCACACCATCTAGGTATAGCAGCGTATATTCAGAGGCGGCAGCATCATTCTCAACGCGGATTTTATCTTCTGAGAGCTTCATGTAGAAAGCCAGTGCCTCTACGATTTTTTCGTCGAATCCCTGATTGATTTTAGCGTCGATAAAGCTCATTTTTGCCCCCTAATTACACGTTTTATTGCTGTGGTTTGCGATTCTTGATTCGCTACTCGACATTATGCCATAAATGACTATGGTTTCAACATACCAATTATGTGAAATATCCATGTCTCGAGTTCATGTCATTATTGCCGATCCCAATGCCACATTGCGCCAGCAATCGATGGATGTGGTGCGACGCTCTGGTTTAGACGCGAATTTGTACGAATCGGCGAATGTTGATCATGTAATTGAGCGATTCGATCCCAATCAATTACAGATTATTCTGCTCGCTTTCCGTGAGAATGACGGCGCGTCACTCGAACATGTCGCCAAGCTGCATGCCGATTTGCCGCATGTTGCCAAGATTCTGGTTACGAATGAGGATAGTGAAACACTGGCAGCGCGTGCCCTTCGATGTGGTGCGACCGACTATATGACATTGCAGCACATGCTGCAGGATCCTGAGCATACTAAGCGTCTGATTGTCAATGCGCTGGAGCGCCAGGAGCTTGAATGGAAGTTAGAACAACAACGTGAAGAGCTGCTTAACTTCTCACGCATTCTATCACATGATTTGCGCGCCCCTGCCCGCCAGATTCGTAACTTTATTGATCTCATGGATAACACGTTCAAGAATGACGGTGGGGTGGAACGTATTGCGCAATATTTTAATCAGGTCAAAACGATTGCCTCTCACATGGACCACCTGATTGACACCTTATCGACCTACACCAAGATTGATCACAGTGTCACCTTTGAGCCAGTTGATTTAAAAGAGGTGGCAGAGGAAGCATTGCTGATACTACAAGACCAGTTAGATATCTGTGATGCCAGCGTGAATGTTTATGCATTGCCAACGGTGCGTGGGCACAAGGCATTGCTGGTACAATTATTCCAAAATCTGATTGGAAATGCGATTACCTATAACCGTTCTGAGCCGCCAAAGATTACCATCGACTCGCATCCAGATAGCAATGATCTGGGCATGCAGGTGATTGAGTTTAAGGATAATGGGCTTGGGCTATCTAAGGAAGATGCTGCTAAAGTGTTTGAGCCGTTTAAGCGATTTCATGGTGAAGAGATCGCCAAAGGCACTGGATTGGGGCTGAGTATTTGCCGCAAAATTGTGACGCGCCACAAAGGCTCTATTTGGTGTGAATCGGAGCCGGATGAAGGCACAACATTCTCGTTCACACTGCCAATATCATTCTGATTTTAAACATTATTATTTAATTGCGCGGCGGCGCTTTTTCACAAAAGTGTCACACTCAGATACATGTATAATTGCTATGATGCTCTTACGTTAATTGCGGAGGGCATCATGTCTAAACATGATATCAAACAGACAGAAACAATCCTTGATTTGCACCCATATGAATTGGTGCAGGCCCAGCGCATGGTCAATGACATCTTGAATCGCAGTGCGATTTCTCAAGGCAAAATCCCTGACAATAAATATCAGATGGAGCGTATTGCCGTGATGGATTTGCTGCGCAACACCAAAGATTTTGGTGCCGCCTAATTTTTACCCCTATCCCATCAATATATAAATATTTGGCTAGACCATTAAACCATGGGATATTGAATCTATGAGTTGCCCTCTTTCTACTACTGATCTGGATAAGGTTCTGCAAACGCTAGAATCTGGGTTTTATAGCGAGGGTGAGCATGTCGGCGCGAAACACAGGGTCGATAACGACCTACGCACCATATACACGGATTTATGGATCACCAAAACCGAGGAGGCGCTTAGGCACCGGCTGAATGGTGGCGATACACACCGTACAGAGCTTAACGATGATGAAATTGCTCATGTAAAAATTTCCATTCCGTATGATTTAAACCATGTGCGCTTTGACTATATGGAAGTGCATCCGGACCATCGCCAGCAAGGTATTGGCACCCGCGCCTTTTGCAACATACGCAATGTGTGCCGGTTCTTGAAGGTTGATGAGCTTAGTGTTTCAGCAGATCGCACAAATGGCGTTTACACATGGGCCAAGCTAGGCATGAAGCCGAAAGATCAGATGTGGAAGGGTGCGAGCGGCATTCGCGATCGCTATAAAGAGGCGAAAGCCGTATTTGAGCAGGCTGGCGCGATTACGCCAGAAGTACAAAAAGAACTCGATACAGCACATGAGCTACTATACCGCGAAGCCTATGATCCTACTGATTTATGGAAGGTAATAGATTTAAAAAGCGAAGTGCCGGGCACAGGTGAAAAGCTGGGCTATGCCATCTTCAGGAATCGTCGTGTGGAAGGAGTGGTGCATTTTTCCGATGCGCAGTCACGCGATCGAATGAATGATTATGTGAATCAGAAATTAGGCTCACATGTGTCAGAGCACGCCTATGATGGCGCTGTTCGAGAACAAAAAATACAAATAGGTGGTGAGTAATTATACTGCCAATTGGTTGTTCTGCGCTGACTGACTCTCAATCATATCAGCCCATTTCGCATTGCCATTATCTGTTGCTAGTTGTTTAGCGGTTTCCGTTGTCGCAATGGCTTCTTGATGACCATAAATACGTGTAGGATATGGCATATCCGGGTCGTAATCTCGACCATCATTCTGAACGATATTGGTGCCACCTTTTTTATAATCGACATTTTGCTGAATCATAAATTGCGCATGGCGTTTGAGTTCGTTCTTCAGGTCTTTTCTCGATTCATCACGGCCTGCCCCGTCACGCATCTGAGAAATGACTGGGTCCAATACTTCCATCCATTGATTAACCGTACCGCAATTGACCTTTGAATTCATCATGCGGCCTGTTTTAAGGAAAGTCACCTCCGGCATTTCAAAGTGTGCAAAATCAAAGAGTGCTTCTGCATCATGCATGCGATCACTCGTCAATTGAAGGCGATCTTGATAAGGTTCTAAAAGCTTTTGCTCAATCGGTGCGGCAAGCTCTGCTAAGCGTGCTTCGGCCTCTTCCACCGTTTTTTCCCAGCCCGGTTTGTTCTGCATAGTATCTGCAGACAAACGAGCATTTTGTTTTAACTGATCATCAATACAACCCAACGTATGTAGGGCATTTTTGTACTCAGTATTCAGAACACTCAAATCGTCTGCAGTTGCTTTAGGGCCACGAAAATCGCTGCTGTAATAGAATTGCACATAGGATTTCAATGCGCGAATATCGTTCGAACGTGGATCAGCAGCTTCTACCTTGGTAGGGTCAACACTGCCTTTACCTTCTAGCAAGGCGGCATCTAATTCGCCCATGCTTTTCAATTCTTCTTCGACTTTATCGATAGTAATAGGCACTCCGGCCAATTCTTTGATGTAGTCTGCCTCGGCTTCGGCTTTGGTGCGCGCAATGATGGCAACATTTTTTACAATCTGACCGGCATGTTCTTTGGGAATGGTGTGCTCATTCTCTACCTTGTTGATGAATGCCGCTTTTTGTTCCTCTGCTTTGCGCTGTGCTTCTGCTTCTATTAATTCACTTTGTGCAAGCTTTGCTCTTTCATCATGACGCTGCGCTTCGCCAGCTGCATAGCCATAGTCATCTACTAGAGGGTGCATTCCCGTACTCCTAAAAAAAACTATTAAATCTAAGTTATTTTAGGGCATTAGCGCCCATATTGGTGTGAAAGTTGTATGAAGATGCTGTATTTCTAACCCTACAATTTACTGATTTTTTAACCATTGCAATGCTATAAAGGGTGTGTGGCAGATAAATGTGGGGCGTATGAGCTATTCTTCTCAATCACAAGCCAAGGCTATTACTTCTTTCTCACCGGTGAAGCTGACTTTTTATGCGTGTTTACTGGCTATTATTATCTATACGGTTTCTGCACCACCACGGGAACGACCCACTTATCAACTTGATCAGCTCAAGCTTGTGGCGATTCCTGATGTTGATTCTAGAGCGATTATACAATCGCTAAAGCTAGCAACAGCGTATCAGATGACCCATGTAAAATTCCACGCATTTGACCGTCATAAAACCCGCATGCCAGGCGAAGAATCCTACTATCTAGAACAGATGTTTGATCTGGTAAACATAGGAATCATTGAGCGTGTTCAGTGGTTTAGCGTGCGAGACCATGAGGCTCTTAATTACGCCAGAATCTCTGATAATCATGACCAAATTATGTTTCGTATGAACCGACTGCATGTGCCTGCGAGACTTGAGAAAGTGCATTATCTGATTCTGAATGCCGTAAAGGAGGAGCATGACTATTTCAAGCAATGGAAAACGGACCCAAATAAGCGCTTTCATTACAAAGACCCGCTAGTTCAAAGCTCAAATGATAAGTTATTGGCCGCATATCGTATACTTACAGATACCTACAAAGAAGAAGATGAAACGACCCGAAAGTCCTTCTACAGCCATTTATGTGCGCTGAGTTTTATTTAAGTTATGTAATTTAGATCATTGGAGAACGGTCGGCTTTTTCTGCCGTTTTACCTTCCAGTTTGGCACTGAATACCTCTGATGGAATGACGGTATTTGCAGCTTGCTCGCCATGATCAATCCCGAATGTTGATAATTTATGGCGCAATTGATTAGATAATTCAGCCACTTGTTCATCCACCGTGATTTCAGGAGCGCTCACTCCGAGCGTTTGCGCACGTCTTAAAAGTCGGTGGCTTAGCTCTGCCAATTCAGGGTGTGAGAATAGTATGTTCTGATCTTCTGGCTGAAGGATTATCCCTTTACGCTCTAACACGCTGGCCATCATACCTCTATCTTGAGGTGACACTTCAATCGCTTCAAATGGCGTGCCGTCATAGCCCCCCCTTGAAATGATGTTACGTTCTGGCGGGTTAGTTAAAACTCTTTGCTCATGACGAGGAATCTGTGGCGATGGCGACATATCCAGCATTTTAGCCACACGATCTAATTGCGCATCCCATTGTGGGTTTGGAATGTCAGCCCCCTTCATTTCCATCTCGGTTAGCGAATTCAGGCGTGTTGCTCCTGGGTGAGCTGCACAATAATTAAACTCCCAATCAACATAACGCGCGAAGACGTCGAATAATTCAGGGTTAACACCAATTGTGCTGTAGAGTTTGCCCCAACGCTGATCTGCTTGCATTCGCGCTTCTGTATCGTTTTCTGCAGGATAAATTGCGGCAATATCTTCAGCTGCGTAACCTTTGAACTCTAGATAGTTTGTGATTTTACGGCGAAAAAACTCTTCTTCGCCGTAGCGTGCTGCAAAGAATGGCTTGGTTTGCTTGCCATCTGTTTGATCATATTGTTCTAGCACCTCTTTGATAAGTGGTCGTATTTGACGATGGAATACACCACTGCCGCTATCCATTTCATAGCGTTTTGCTAGCTTATGTTGTTTCGCACCAACCATGCATAAAGATAGCATGCCGGTCTATTAACGGTATGAAACTTTTATGAAAATATGCTGTTTAGATATGCAATTACGCCTCAAGAGCGCTTGAATTTCTGACCTCAGAAACTTGCATGACATCATTTAGTGGTGTTGAGACCTTTGAATCAGGTAATTCAGGTGGAGCCAACATCGCATCATGCTTCTCTCGCGCACGGTCAACCGTATCACCATCTACTCCGAAAAAACCACTAAGGCTTTTTGTTACAGGCGAATAGACGGTATCGCTTGCCCATTTATCCCATTGGCGCGCTTTATCTGGTGCGACGGAGCGGGCACCAAGCAATACAACCGAGCTGAATATCTTACCACCTACAATATGCAACATATTGGCCTTTAGGCTGGTCATGTATTTTGATTTACCATGATGATGGTGATGGTGCCCATGGCTGCAACTGCCTCCATGCCCATGATTATGGCCGTGGCTGTGACCGTGGGAATGCCCATGCGCGTTAATATTAACATTTTGATAAAGGTGATGATGATGACTATGCCCATGAGAATGGCCGTGCCCGTGATCATGGCCACAATGATCGTGGTCGTGCCCAACATGCGTCAAGATTGCACCCGATACTGGAAGTGAGAACGCACCCCAAATAAAGGCATGCGGCAAATGTTCGACTTCATGTTTGTACAGATTTTGCTGATATTCTTTTACTCGATCATCATCATCTGACAGACCATGCTCTCTACCCCATTTATGCGCCGCACGTTTGGCACCAGCCTTGTAGGCCCAGCCCATGGTCGGCTCTAAAACATTTTCCATGGCATCAAAGACACCCGGAGCAAATCGCTGTAATCCTACGGTTGGAACAACCGATGCCAGATCGCCCGCCACTTCTGCAACCGTCCATACGCCAATAGGGTGTGAACACCATAACTCGATTCGATTATCGCTATATCGATCGAGATAAGGGACATTGCGTAATGTTTTTTGGATACCGGGTACAATATATTCAGATGAGAGCTTCGATCCGATCGGGCTACCACCAAACAAATCAAGCGCCGTGCAGCTAACCGCATGATTCACAGTATAGGCAATGTCCTCTGCTAATTTCTCTTTACGATTATCGCGATATGACGAACCATGATCATCATGATTGTTCGTTTTGGTTTTTTTGTCTGTGTTTTCGTCCATATTTTACGGTTTGATTCACTGCTTGCTTTTTGTCTGTGAACTCCTTTTAATCCCAATACTGCACCCTACATATTATCATCGAAACCCATTATTAAATGTTACAGCGCGACCAACTTCATGGAATCTTCACACGCCACCCTAAACGCTTCTCAGATCAGTGCATCCTATGATGGCACTCACCTCTTCACGCTTGATTCCTGGGCATTAAAACAAGGGGATTCCTCTATTATTTTAGGCCCATCTGGCTGTGGCAAAAGCACCTTACTTGCCATGCTCACTGGTCTGCAAAAGCCCGATAGCGGGCATATCACCTATGGTGATACGGACATCTATGAGTTGGATGAGAGTGCGCGCGATCAATTCCGGGGCAAAGAAATCGGCATTTTGTTTCAGGGCTTTCATTTAGTGAAAAGCTTTACGGTGCGGCAGAATTTATTGTTAGCGTTGAGCTTATCTGGCAGAGCCGTTGATGAGGCACGTATTGAGTCATTGCTCGCACAGTTGAACCTGAAAGACAAAGCCTCTCAAGCGGCTGGAACATTAAGTATAGGCGAAGCACAAAGGCTAGCTGTTGCGCGTGCGGTGATTGGCAAACCTGCATGGGTTTTTTGTGACGAGCCAAGCTCGGCACTTGATGATGCCAATGCTGAGCAGATGTTGCATCTATTAAAAGAACAGGCACAAGAATGCCGCGCATCTTTGGTGATTGTCACGCATGATAAGCGCGTAAAAGATTTCTTCCCTGATACAGATATTTTGGAATTGGGAGGTAACGGATGAGCCTCTTTTCTATTGCACTTTGTTATCTTCGCAGCCGCCTGTCATTGAGTGTGTTGCACATCACGATGATGGCGCTGGGTGTCGGGTTGATGAGTCTGTTGATTTTGTTCAACCACCATATGCAAGACCGCTTCTTTAAAGAAAGCAAAGGTATCGATGCTGTTGTGGGGGCTAAAGGCAGCCCGCTGCAATTGGTGCTATCAACAGTACAGCATATGGATATTCCAACCGGTAATATCTCGTTGAAGGATGCAAAACGCATTCAACGTCATTCAAAAGTAAAACGCGCTGTTCCTATCTCACTTGGCGATAGCTATAAGCGTTTTCGTATTGTTGGTACTAAGCCTGCTTATTTATCTATCTATGATTCTGAGATGGCGGAAGGTGCGGCATGGGAGTCGAGCATGCAAGCCGTGATCGGCGCGCATGTGGCAGATGAAACCGGCTTGGCAATCGGTGATACATTCGTTGGCAATCATGGTCTAGTGGGAGATGGGCATGCCCATGATAGCCACCCTTATGAAGTCGTTGGCATTTTGAAACCTACGGGCCGTGTCATTGACCGGTTGGTGGTGACGTCGCTGGAGAGTGTGTGGGATGTGCATAGCCATCATAACCACGACCACAAGCATGCCCATAAAGAGCATAAAGATGATAAGCATGATCATAAGGGTCATGACCACGATCATCACAACCACGGTCATAAACATCATGATCACAAGCATGATGACCATAAACACGACCATCACGATCATGAAGCGGATAATCGAGAAGTTACGGCACTGCTGGTCACCTATCGCACGCGAACAGCGGCGCTGAGTTTCCCGCGAGAGATTAACCGTAAAACACGCATGCAAGTAGCTAGCCCTGCATTTGAAATTACGCGTCTGGTACAGTTGATTGGTGTGGGTAGCGATACCCTCATGAGCATTGGCATGGTCATTATTGGCATTGCATTGGCGGGTGTGTTGATTGCTCTTTTCAATGCAGTACGCGAGCGGCGTTATGACCTTGCCTTATTCCGCACATTCGGTGCGTCACGGCGCAGCATTGTCTCATTGATCGTCATTGAAGGAATGAGTGTTGCGCTGATCGGCAGCCTGCTCGGTATCGCATTAAGCTATGGCGGGCTTTTCGCTTTGGGTGCTTTAACATCTAAGGGTGCTGAGCTGGGGTTGGGTCAATTTGTGATCTTGCCAGAGCTATTGATATTATGGGTGGCCGTGCTGTTCATTTCACTCATCGCCTGCCTGATACCTGCATGGCAGGTCTATCGTTTAAAGATTCGAGATATGTTGATTCATGGCCAAAGCTAAACTCGGTTACTGGTTCGACACATATGTCTTATTGCCCCTATGCGTTATTATTGTAATTGCAACGGTTGGGCTTTATCTGTGGATGAAAATTGAAGAATCACGCCAAGCGCATCACGATGAGGCCGTGCCTTGGCAGCTTCTCATTGATGGTTATGCTGCCATTGAGCAGGGGATTGAATCAGAGGCGATAGACGCGTTGGCTGCGCAAAAAGAAATCACCTTGTTTGGGTATATGTACCCATTAGAGACGGCCGAAGAACATTCGCACTTTTTGCTTATCTCTCACTCGGCTTCCTGCCCGTTTCACCAACTTGCAGGTCAGGGTAATGTTGTGGAGGTTAAATCTGCTGAGCCGATTGCACATAGCTACGCACCCTTCTTGGTTTCTGGTCGCTTTCATGTGGCCGATCAGGTTGGTGCAGAGATACAATACAGGTTAGATGATGCGGTATTGGTTACACCTTAATGTTTGCTTGCTTCTTCTGTTTGGCTTTGGCACAGGCAACGCCACCGCATTGAGCATGCAAGAGCCCACGCCCGAAGAATTAGAGCTTATGATGAGTGAATGGAAGCCTTTAGAGGTTACCGGCGATGCAATTCCTTGGCATGTGTTTGCGCAAACCAAAGAGATTGAAGAATGCACGACAGATGCAGAGGGCTATACTTACTGCATTTTAAAACCTGAATATAGCGAAGCGATTCTTAAGCTAGATGGTCAGCCTGTCACCTTGATGGGTTATATGTTTCCATTGCAGGATGCAGACGGGCAGAAGAATTTTTTGTTTGGCCCCTACCCGCTAAGCTGCCCGTTTCATTATCATGTCGGGCCTTCTCAGAATGTCGAGATTCTAGCTGATGAGGCCATCGCCTTTTCTTATGACCCAATCACCATTGAAGGGACGTTACGCGTAAAGTTCAATGCAGATACAGAAGTGTTTTTCTATTTAGAGAACGCCACGCCCAAATGATCAGGCGTGGCTTTTCTCATCTTAGAATTCCCATTCCAGTTCCCATTTAATGGTACTATCAAATGCTGCACTGGAAATACCCGCTAAATACCCAAGCTTTGCTTCTAGCTCCGTACCCGGAATTTCAAATTCTACCACAGGGCCAATCTGATGGCTTTGTTCACCGTAACTATGCATGTTATGGAGCTCGCCAAATTCACCATAATACTCAAAGCCAAGCTCCCAATGCCCTTGCATCTCCCACATAGAAGCCCAGGCAACGCCCCATTCTACGCCAGGTCCACGCTTGCTACCGATTCCGCGCTCTACAATCAGGTTAAATTTATGCTCGGATTCTTCCAGCTCTTTTTTAAATAAGAATTTCAGCTCTAACTTATCTGCTTTGCTGTCATCGCGGTGGGTTTCATACGCCGTATACACGCCCATAGAGAAGGGTATTTCTCCCTGCTCCCAAAATTCAAATTTATTGACGAATTCAGTGGCATAATATTCCAGATTATTGCCCGGAACATTCTTCGCTATCGCTTCTAGCTCAAACTTCCACCAATCGGTAAGGCCATAACCGATAGCCGTTTTGGATTTATATTCATAATCGTCAGAGCCGTCTTCATGTTCAAAACCGTAACTTCCGTAATGTTCTAATTCCCATTCCCCTTGTTCTACTCCGGGTGAATAGACTTTTTTAGCTGCGTGAGCTGCGGTTGCGTGAAGTAATGTGAACGCCAAAAGGGCGGTGGTGATGTGCGAGATTTTCTTCATGTTTACTATCTTTGTGTTTGGTTGAACGAATTAGGATTCGACATCGATTTATCGCAATTGATTCTCATTATCAAGTATTATCGTGAAGTCATTAGTGGATTAAATGCTTCAAGAGAGCGTGCCGCCCAAACAAATGTCCGGGATGATTTTGAATTTCTGAGAATGCGTGAATCTGGTGGAGGGAGCAGGATGTGCTCGCTAAGCTTTTTGTCGAATAGCTTCTTACCCATTCGACCGCGCCCATTAAAAAAGCCCGCAAGAAGCGGGCCGTTTTAAGTGGTGGAGGGGGCAGGATTCGAACCTGCGTAGGGAAACCCGACGGATTTACAGTCCGTTGCTTTTGACCGCTCAGCCACCCCTCCTTAGGTGTGAGAATCACATTAAGAGGGCCTTCATAACGATTGGCGGCTTGTTTTTCAAGCGCGAATCGACTAATGCGCTACTATGGCTTCTGGTAAAGGACATAGGCGCGGCTCAAATCGCGGGGGTAAGGGCGGCGGAAATCGCGCTGAGTCAGGCTATTGGATGTTTGGCACCCATGCATGTCTGGCAGCGCTTGAAAACCCGATGCGCAAGATAAACCGCGTGGTCGCCACGCGCGCCATGGCTGAACAGATAGATTATCCTCACATCGATATCAAAGAACATAGCGCGATTGATGGTATTGTGCCGCCTGGTTCGGTGCATCAAGGCATTGCTGTGCTTACCAAACCGCTCGATCAGCCCGATTTAGAAGAGGTGGCCGAATCACAAGGCACGCTGATGATGCTCGATCAGGTGACGGATCCGCATAATGTCGGCGCGATTTTGCGTTCTGCGGCGGCGTTTGGCGTCAAAGCCGTGATTTACCCCAAAGATAACGCCCCCAATGAGTCGGGCACTTTGGCGAAATCGGCCTGTGGTGCGCTGGAAATGGTACCGCTCATTCAGGTCACGAATCTGTCTAACAGCATTAAAACGGTGAAAAAAATGGGTTACTGGATTGCTGGGCTGGATGGCGAAGCACGTGAACCCATTGAAAAAGCAAAAGGTTTGTCGCCTCTTTGCTTGGTAATGGGCGCTGAGGGCAAGGGGCTGCGCCGCTTAACGCAAGAGCATTGCGACACCATGTTTGCTATTCCGATGGACCCGCAGATGGAGAGTCTGAACGTCTCGAATGCAGCCGCAATTGCGCTTTACGCAAGCTATCATCCACATAACGATAAAAGCTAATGTTTGCGCTTGGAGCGCGCAGGATTTCCGCTTATATTACGTATCATAGTTATGTCTATGTTAGCCACTACATTTCTCGCCATCAGCCTGACTTACATGCCGCAAAGCGAGATCGACAAATTGCCACTTATGGTGCGCAAAGACCTCAATTATGCGGGTGAAATCTGTAAGGCATTGGGGCGTATCTTTTTCTTTGATCGCGACTATATCGATATGATTGATTTCAATCAAGATGGTGTCATTGATTATGTTGTAGATACAAGAGGTTATGATTGTGGCCGTTATGAGGATTCGCTGTATGGCGGCAATAACGGTAAGGCGCTTTACATGTATTTATCGCAGCCGGACAACTCCTATGAAAAAGTCTATAATTCCTATGTTTACGAATATCGCGTGAAGCGAAATTACGGCGAAGCACCGTATTTTGACGTCTGGATTCGCGGCGATGTCGGCTATAAGGTCAATTTTATCCGCCATCAATGGACTGGTGCCGATATGGAAGTGGTTGATCAGGAGATTGGCGTAGAAGTCCCTACTCAACTCTGGAAGCGCTTCGACTAGCCTTTTCTTACACCCTTAGATTTACTTTTGCTGCTATTAGCGCTACTCAAGGCGCATGTTTGAATCGTTACGAGATTTTATCGCCGAGCTTGAGAAGCGCGAATTGCTGGTACGTGTGAGCGAACCAGTATCGACCGAGCTTGAGATGACCGAAATTCAAACCCGTCTGCTGGCCGAAGCTGGCCCTGCCGTGTTGTTTGAGAATGTCATTGGTCATGACACGCCTGTTTTGGTCAATTTATTTGGTACGGTGGAACGCGTGGCGCTTGGCATGAACCGTAAACCCGAAGAGCTGCGTGAGGTCGGCGAGACGCTCGCATTCCTAAAACAACCAGAACCGCCGGAAGGCATCCGAGAAGCGCTAGAGATGTTGCCAACGCTCAAGCAAGCCATGACGATGCGCCCTAAGACGGTGAGCAAGGCGCCGTGCCAAGAAATCGTTTTGCAAGGTGACGATATTGATTTGAGCAAGCTGCCGGTGCAGACCTGTTGGCCGGGCGAACCTGCGCCGCTTATCACATGGCCGCTGGTTGTTACCCAAGGGCCAAGCGATGCCAAGGAAGATGGCTTTAATTTGGGCATTTACCGCATGCAGCTGCTGAATGAGCGCCAGACACTTATGCGCTGGTTGAAGCATCGCGGTGGCGCGCAGCATCATGCCCGCTGGAAGAATACGAAGTCCGAGCCATTGCCAGCCGCAGCCGTAATCGGCGCTGATCCGGGCACGATTTTAGCCGCTGTCACGCCGGTGCCCGATACTTTGTCGGAATATCAATTTGCCGGATTGCTACGCGGCAAAAAATGTGAGCTGGTCGATTGTAAAACCATTCCGCTGAAAGTGCCTGCCAATGCAGAGATTGTCATTGAAGGGCATGTGTCGCTAGAGGATTATGGCAATGAAGGGCCGTATGGCGATCACACCGGCTATTACAATAGCGTTGAGCCATTTCCCGTCTTTACCGTCTCGGCGATCACCATGCGAAAAGATCCGATTTATCTCTCGACCTTCACGGGCCGTCCGCCCGATGAGCCATCGGTATTAGGCGAAGCACTTAATGAGGTATTCATTCCGTTGCTGCAGCAGCAATTCCCTGAAATTGTTGATTTCTGGTTACCGCCGGAGGGCTGCTCGTACCGTGTCGCGGTGGTGTCGATCAAGAAAGCGTATGCTGGCCATGCCAAGCGCGTGATGATGGGGGTTTGGTCATTCCTGCGTCAATTCGTTTATACCAAGTTCGTGATTGTGGTGGATGATGACATTAATTGCCGCGATTGGAAGGATGTGATCTGGGCGATTTCCACGCGTATGGACCCGGTGCGCGATACCACTTTGGTAGAGAACACACCCATTGATTACCTCGATTTTGCCTCGCCTGTCTCAGGCCTTGGCGGCAAGATGGGGCTGGATGCCACCAATAAATGGGAAGGTGAAAGCCACCGCGAATGGGGCGAATTAATCGCTATGGACCAGGAAATCGTGCGCCAAGTATCTGAAAAATGGGAATCTTATGGTATTCCGGGCAGTGGTGCCCCGATCTGGAAAACCAAGGATTAAGGCTGGCTTTGAAGGCCCAAGCGGCTTATAGATAGCGCATGAAAGATATTTTGACGCCACTAAACGATGTGATCGCTTATGCCAAGGCGCAAGGGGCCGATGCGGCCGACGCGATCATCTTTGATTCAACTGATATTGCTGTGTCGATCCGCAAGGGCGAGCCAGAAGATATTGAGCGCGCCGAATCAGGCGGTTTGGGCTTGCGTGTCTTTGTTGGTGAGAAATCATCGATTGTCTCCTCAACTGACCTGACGAAAGATGCGCTAGAGGAAGCCTGTGATCGTGCGATTGCAATGGCGAAAGCTTCACTTGATGATCCGCACACCAAGCTGGCTGATGCGTCGCTGCTCTCGCAAGAAAACCATGCGCTTGATTTGGCTGATGCGAGTGAGCCGGATATTGACTGGATGCAGGCACAATGCCGCAGCGTAGAAGAAGCGGCTTTGTCGCATGAGGGCATTACCAATTCGGAGGGCGCAGAAGCGAGTGCCAGCCGCAACCGGATTGCGCTTGCGACATCAGAAGGCTTTGCCAAAGAATATGCGACCTCGTCATGCTCGTTGTCTGTCTCTGTCATTGCTGGCGAAGGCGATAAGATGGAGCGTGACTACGCTTATTCGGTTACGCGTCACCGCGATGATCTGCGTGATGCAGTCGAGATTGGTCATGAGGCAGCTGAGCGCACTTTGCGTCGCTTAAACCCAAAGAAAATGAGCACGCAGTCTGTACCGATTATTTTTGATCGCCGCATCTCTCGTTCATTGCTGTCTAATTTTGCTAGCGCCATTTCGGGCAATGCGATTGCGCGCGGCACCAGTTTCCTTAAGGGCGATATGGGCAAATCTTTGTTCCGCGATAATGTGCGCATTTATGACGATCCGCATCGTGTGCGCGGACTTGGCTCTAAGCCGTTTGACGCAGAAGGCGTTGCCAATGGTAAACGCGCCCTGATTGATGGCGGTGTGCTACAAAGCTGGATTTTAGACACACGTTCTGCCAGCAAGTTAGGTCTTAAAACCACCGGTAATGCCGTGCGCGGTATTGGCTCTGGACCGAACCCATCTGCCACCAATTTATACATGGAAGCGGGCGAGCAATCGGTAGAAGAGATGATTGCCGAGATTGATTCGGGCCTGTATCTGACCGAAGCATTCGGCATGGGCGTGAATCTGGTCACGGGTGATTACAGCCAAGGTGCATCTGGTATCTGGATTGAGAAAGGCGAGTTAGCCTATCCGGTGAGCGAGCTGACCATTGCCGGACATTTGCGCGATATGTTTGCGCAAGCCACCCCAGCGAATGATCTGGCGTTTGATTTTGCCACCAATGCGCCAACTATACGCATTGATCAGATGATGGTTGCCGGAGTTTAAGCCATGTCATCGCGTCAGCCGCCTCATCGTGGAGATTCCTATCCATTGCTAAAGCGCATGCTGCATGAATATGTTGCGCCCCATAAGACGCGCATTTTTTATGCTGTTATCTGCATGGTGATTGCTGCAGCGGCCACCGCTGCGAATGCATGGATGATTCAGCCCGTGCTCGATGAGATTTTCGTCAATCGCGATGAGCAATTGCTTATGTTGATTCCGATCATTGTCGGAGTGATCGCCTTTATCAGCGGCATTGCCAATTACGGACAGTCTATTTTTATGCGCTATGTCGGCCAGCAGGTCATTGCCGATATGCAGATGGCGTTGTTTGCGCATTTAATGCGCGCCGATTTGGGCACGTTTCACGATCAATCCTCTGGACGTCTTATTTCGCGCTTCACCAATGATATTCAAATGATGCGCCATTCGATTTCGAATGTGCTAACCGGTATCGCAAAAGAATCGCTCACCATGATTTTTCTGGTGTGTGTCATGGTCTATCAGAGCGTTGAGCTTTCTTTGCTCGCGCTGGTTGGTTTCCCGTTCGCGATATTACCGATTGCACGGCTTGGTCGCCGCATGCGTAAGATATCGGATGGCACGCAAAAGGAGCTAGGCGAATTCACCGCGCAGCTCGATGAAAACTTCCAAGGCGCGCGCGTCATTAAAGCGTATGGCCGCGAGACATTTGAAACCGAGCGTGCGCAAAGCACCATTAGCAAACTAACCGCGCTGTATTTTAAAGCCGCGCGTGTGCAGTCTGCAGCCAGCCCAATGATGGAGACGATTGGCGGCATCGCCGTTGCTGGTGTTATCTGGTATGGTGGCAGCCAAGTGCTTGCAGGCACCACCAGCCCGGGGGCGTTTTTCTCATTCATTACCGCCATGCTCATGGCCTATAAGCCAGCTAAAGCATTAGCGAGTATGAACACGCATCTGCAAGAAGGCTTGGCGGCAGCCAGTCGATTCTTTGAAGTCATGGACACGGAACCCGCTATTCAGAATGCGCCGAATGCCAAAGCGCTAGAGCTGCATAAGGGTGCGATCCGATTTGATGATGTCAGCTTCAGCTACCCAACAGAACACACAGACAAAGCAGCAGGTGTGCAGCATATTGCGATTGATATTGCCCCCAATACCACGGTCGCGTTGGTCGGTGCATCGGGCAGCGGCAAATCAACCTTGATGAATTTATTGCTACGCTTTTACGATATTGATGCTGGCTCTATCAGCATTGATGATCAAGACATCCGCTCGGTCACGTTAGAGTCTTTGCGCGAGCATGTGGCACTGGTATCGCAAGAGATTGTGTTGTTTGACGACACGGTGCGCGCCAATATTGGCTATGGTGATTTGAATGCAGATGAGAACGCAATCATTGAAGCGGCCAAACAAGCCGATGCGCATGAATTTATTTCAAAAATGCCTGATGGCTATGACACCATGATTGGCCCGCATGGCGTTAAACTCTCTGGTGGTCAGCGTCAGCGCTTATCGATTGCACGTGCAATGCTGAAGAACGCGCCTATCCTTCTGCTAGATGAAGCCACCTCGGCGCTGGATAACCAGTCTGAGCGTAGCGTGCAGAAATCGCTAGAGGCCTTGATGCAGCAACGTACCACATTAGTCATCGCGCATCGCTTATCGACGATTCGTCACGCGGATTGCATTTATGTGATGGATGGTGGCCGCGTGATGGAATCCGGCACGCATGACGGTTTAATTGCACAAGATGGGTTGTATCGCCATTTATACGAACTGCAATTTGCTAGCAAAGGCGCGGAAGATTCATCCGCTGATTTAACTCTGCACGGAGCGCAAGCCAATGTCTGAGAAGCGCCCGTTTCGTCTACCGTTTTATAAGCGGATTTTTAAGAATCGCTATTTTCAGGATTTTGCGACATGGCTTGTCTCGTTGGTGATGCGCCTGCTATCGCTTACCTATCGCTACACCATGCATGTGCACCCTGAGTCGCAAGATTATGTGGATGGTGAGCGCAATGGTATTTTCTGTTTCTGGCATGGACGCATGATTGTTTTCCCGATGCTGATTCCGAAGAATGCCGTGATGAATGTGCTCATCTCTCACCACCGAGATGGCGAGTTGATTACCAAGGTGATTCGGCATTTCGGCATCCGCTCGATTCGCGGCTCTAGCAATCGTGGCGCGAAATCTGCCACCAAGCAAATGGTGCGCTTACTTGAAGAAGGTGATTATGTCGTGATCACACCGGATGGGCCGCGCGGTCCGTTCCAGAAAGCATCGCCTGGTGCGGTGTATTTATCGCAGCAATCGGGCAAGCCGATGATTCCGGTCAGCTTTAGCGCATCACGCGCCAGACAACTTGGAAGCTGGGATAAGATGATGATCCCGCTGCCCTTCGCGCGCATTGTTGTGCATGTCGGCGAGCCGATGCATCCAGACACAAAAGCCGATAAGACCATCATCAACCAATATCGCAGCGAGTTAGAGGAGCGATTGGTTGCACTCACCGATCAAGCCGATGCGGAGGTGAAACTCTCAGCATGATATTAAAACTCTACCGCGCGATTTCGTTTGGGCTGTATCCCTTTATCTGGGGATGGCTACGATGGCGTGTGAGACGTGGCAAGGAAGATGGCAGCCGTCTGCGCGAACGTTTCGGACGCAGCGTGTTACCACGCCCTGCGGGAAAGCTATTGTGGTTTCATGCTGCCAGTGTGGGTGAATCCAACTCGATTATTCCATTGCTTGAGTCGTTGCATGCAGCGGTGCCTGATTTAAATATGTTGGTGACGACCGGTACGGTCAGCTCGTCGCAAACGATTAAGAACCGCCTGCCGGAACGTGCCGTGCATCAGTTTGTGCCGGTTGATTTGCCCGGCGCCGTCGATCGCTTCTTGAAACATTGGAAGCCCGATGCAGCCATCTGGGTTGAGTCAGAATTATGGCCCAACATGATTATACAAACGGGTAAGCGCAAGATTCCGATGATGCTGATGAATGCGCGCATGTCTGATCGTTCGCAGTCACGTTGGCATCGTTTTCGCGCTAGCTTTCACACATTGATGAAACCTTTTACCACTCTCTATGCTGGCAGCGAGAATGATCTGCGAAAATTCAAAAATCTGGGCATTAGTAACATGCAATATGTCGGCAACATCAAATATGATGCGCCGATTCTACCTGCAGATTCTAAGCGTACCAGTAAGCTGCTTAGCAATATGGGGGATCGCCGCATTTGGTTAGCCGCCAGCACACATCCAGGCGAAGAAGAAATTGTGGCGCAAGCGCACAAACATCTGCGTGAGACCTTCCCAGAGCTATTAACATTATTAGTGCCACGGCACGCGCATCGCGGCAAAGAAATCGCGAAAATGCTGCGCGAGAAAAAGCTGACGGTTGGCCGCCGCAGTAAAAATCATGTGCTATTGCCTGAGACGGATATTTATATTGCCGATACGATGGGTGAATTGGGCATGTTTTATCGCTTGGCTGGCATTGTCATGGTGGGCGGGTCATTCGTTCCGCGAGGCGGGCACAATCCGATTGAGCCTGCACAGCTTGATTGCGCCGTGATCTGCGGGCCGCATATGTATAATTTCACTGGCATCTGCAAAGAGCTGATGGCCGAGAATGCGCTTGATCAGGTGACCAATGTTGAGCAGCTCGAAGATAAAATCGCGCATTATCTACGCGATCATGATGCGCAAGAGCAGCAAGCTAAGCGTGCGCTCGCCGCAGTTAAAAACCGCGTTGGTACCGCCGCTATATTAGAGCGTGAAATTTTGACGATGCTAGGATTTGAAGTCGCCTCTGAAGAAGAAGGTGAAGAACCGTCAGAGGATGTCGCCTTATGATGATGGAGCCGCTGCATTGGAGTAGCCGTTCTATGTTGT
The DNA here is from genome assembly GCA_022763105.1 of Rickettsiales bacterium. Lineage (GTDB taxonomy): Bacteria > Pseudomonadota > Alphaproteobacteria > Rickettsiales > UBA3002 > JALEGK01. The sequence goes on from JALEGK010000077.1 coordinate 25,961, forward strand.
TTGGCTGGCTGTTGCTTCCGGTTGCTTGGGTGTATGGTTTGCTGGTGCGTTTTCGTTTGTCTCTGGTGACGCCTACCCTTTTATCTGTGCCTGTGATCTGTGTGGGCAATACGACCGTGGGCGGTGCTGGCAAAACACCTACCGTGATTCAACTATGCAAATATCTGCAATCGATTGGACAAGAACCCCATGTGATTAGCCGGGGTTACAAAGGCAATTATGCCGGCACCGTGCGCGTGGACCCTGCTAAGCATGATGCGATTGAGGTCGGCGATGAGCCAATGTTGATTGCGCAGCACGCGCCCTGCTGGGTTGCGCGCAAACGCACACAAGCAGCCAATGCGGCGATTGCTGCTGGCGCAACGGTCATTATCATGGATGATGGCTTGCAAAACCCAAGCATTGTAAAAGATATGACGATCAATGTCGTGGATGGCACATACGGTTTTGGTAACGGATTTGTGATGCCAGCCGGGCCATGCCGTGAATCGGTAAAGCGCTCGATGCGCAAAAGCGATGCGGTGCTGATTATGAATGATGAAGAACATCCGCGCATTCGCCGCTACATTCCTGAGGCGATGCCTGTGTTTGCTGGCAAAGTTCAGGCGCAAGATGGTTTACCCAAAGACGTTTCATGGCATGCCTTTGCAGGTATTGCACAGCCTGATAAGTTTTTTAGAACACTCGAATCGATGGGTGCGAATATTGTGTTAAAAAGCCGATTTGCCGATCATTATTGGTTTAAGCAAACCGATTTAGACCGGCTGCTGCGCGAGTCTGAAGAGCATGGCGCACAATTGATTACGACAGAAAAAGATGCAATGCGTTTGCCTGAAGAGTTTACACAATATGTAACCGTGCTACCTGTTGAGCTAGTCGTTGAACCGGAAGCTGCGTGGCATGAACAGATTAAGCGAGCGTTAGTACGATGAAGCCATTGAAATGGGTCCGCTACGTTATAGAGTTCTTGCTCGTTGTGGTTTTGCGCACGTTTTTATATTTGTTGCCAATTGATGTCGCATCGGCTCTTGGTGGGTTTGTGGCGCGTAAGATTGGGCCACTCACCAAGGTCCACAAAGTCGCACAGCATAATTTAAAAACGGTTATGCCAGAGCTGGATGATGAAGCGCGCAACGAAACACTCAATGCGATGTGGGATAATTTTGGCCGCGTCTTTTCCGAGTATCCGCATTTATCATCTGCCAAAATGAGAAGCCGGGTGCATTTTGCGCAAGGCGAAGGCGTTATGCGTGAGCATACAAAAGACCATTCAGGCGCCACTATTTTTATCTCTGGTCATTTAGCAAATTGGGAAGTCACGCCTTTGGCGGTACATTACGTCTCAGACTCGTTGCATCTGCTTTACCGCCCTGCCAATAACCCGCTGGTTGAGTGGTTCTTATCGAGTGCGCGCGATTTTTATAGCAAAGACGTGCACACCAAAGGGCCTGCTGGGGCGCGTGCGATTGTGCGTGCGATTAAATCAGGTGAAGATGTTGGTATTTTAGTAGACCAGAAAACCAATGACGGGATTGAGGTGAATTTCTTTGGCCACCCTGCAATGACCACGGCAATCGTTGCACAGATTGCACTCAAATATGATGTGCGCGTCATTCCTTGCTATTCGGTGCGAAAAGGCGGTGTGCATTTTGATGTATTCACAGAAGCGCCGCTGGTTTTTCAGGCAACCGGTGATTACCAAACCGATGTCGTTGCGTTAACGCAGCAAATTAACGATACTATCGAAGGATGGATCCGCAAAAATCCGAGTCAGTGGTTTTGGGTCCATAAACGTTGGCCCTTTTCAAAGGCGGTGAAGTAATGGACCCTATGACGCTCATGATGGTGGTATTTGTCGGCTTGCCGCTACTTGGGTTTGTGGTGTTCTTTTTACCCATTTACTTTGGCATTCTCACCTCGCTTTACATCATTTATGAGCCACAAGATATGGCGGCTAACCCGGTTGGTCAGATGAAATTCAAGATCGGTAAAGTGATCGATAGCTGGCAGCGTTTATATGATCATTGGGTGCTGTATGGTGATGCGCTTAGCTTCCAGGATTTTACCATGCCGCTGCTTGCACCACCCGTGCTTGGGCTGATTGTGAGCGTTTATCTCACCTATCGCTACGCCATGTATTGCCGCGGCATCTTTCGTCTGTAATCACTCAAATAACGAGCTTTGCTCTTTTGGCTCCGCTGCTTTCTTTGGCTTGGGCTTAGCGCCCGCTTTCGGCGTGACATCAATGACACCATCATGGAACCGCAGCGACAAACTGGCTTGCTTTGCCGCATCCGCTTGCGTGGTAACCAGTGTGCCCTTGGGTGATTGCACCATGGCAAAGCCACGTTTGAGTACGTTTTCGTAATTCAAACTGCCGAGCAATTTTTCCTGCAGTTGCAGGCGTTGCTGCACTCGCTCGAAGCGTTGTTCGATCAGTTGGTTTAGACGGTAATGTTTAAGTTGCTGCTCTGATTGTACGACACGCTGCAGAATCGGTTGCGGCGTTAACCGTGCGGATAGCACGTCGAGTTGTTGCTGCTTATTGCGCACGGATAATGGCAGAGCGGCAAGCAGACGCTCGGACCAATCATCGAGTCGTTGTGCAGCATATTGCAGCAATTGCTTTGGCTGCGGAATACCGCGTGCCAGACCATCTAGGCGTTCTTTGGCAGTGTTCATTCGTTGCAGCATTAAATGCTGCATGCGCTGGCCGCGATCTTGCACGCTCAAGCGCCATTCAGCCAGCACGGGCACAGCCATTTCGGCAGCCGCCGTTGGTGTGGGTGCGCGTTGATCGGATGCAAAATCGATTAAGGTCGTATCGGTTTCATGACCGACTGCTGAGATCAGCGGAATGCTGCACGCGGCGGCGGCGCGCACGACCATTTCTTCATTGAAGCACCAGAGGTCTTCGATAGACCCACCACCTCGTGCAACGATCAGTAAGTCTGGTTTGTCATTGAGTGCATCAAAGCCTGCAATCGCTGCTGCAATTTCTTCGACAGCGCCCTCACCTTGCACACGCACGGGCCATACCACAACATGGGTGGGGAAACGATCTTGTATTCGGTGCAGAATATCGCGGATGACCGCACCAGTTGGTGATGTCACCACCGCAATTTTTTGTGGCATGAATGGTAATGGTTTTTTTCGCGCCGGATCGAACAGCCCTTCGGCTGCTAATTCTTTTTTGCGTTTCTCTAACAGCGCCATCAGCGCGCCCTCGCCCGCTGGCTCCATCGAATCGATGACGATTTGATAATTGGATCTGCCCGGATAGGTCGAGAGCTTTCCGGTAACGACGACTTCTAGGCCATCCTCGGGCTTGAAATTCATCTTCGAGGCATTGCCACGCCAGCACACACCGTTGAGTACGGCCTTGTCGTCTTTGAGGTCCATATATAAATGGCCCGATGCGGCGCGCTTGAACCCAGAGATTTCACCGCGCACTCTTACATAGCTGAAGGTGTCTTCAACCGTGCGTTTGAGTGCGTTCGATATCTCAGAAACCGAGTATTCTGGCTGGTTATGCGTGTGAGAAGCTTCTGGCATTTTTGATTCAATTGGTTTAGTTGAATGCAGTAAACCATGAAATGAAAGGCGTTCCAAGATGAAGATTCTGGTAATTGGCGGCGGTGGTCGTGAACATGCTATTTGTTGGGCATTGAAACGTTCTGCATCGCGACCAGAATTATTCTGCACGCCGGGCAATGCAGGTATCGCGCAAGAAGCGCGCTGTTTGAACTCCAATTCTCAAGAAGAGATTGTCCAATTCTGCGAAAAGCTACCGATTGATCTGGTCATCATCGGCCCCGAGCAGCCGCTGGTTGACGGGCTGAGCGATGAGTTGCGTGCCGCTGGCATTGCTGTCATCGGCCCATCTGCAAAAGCCGCACAGCTAGAAGGCTCGAAGCATTTCACCAAAGAGTTATGCAAGAAATATAACATCCCAACAGCCGCATCAGAGACGTTTGATAATCGCGATGACGCGATTGCTTACGTCAAAGAGCAAGGCGCACCGATTGTGATTAAAGCCGATGGCTTGGCCGCTGGTAAAGGCGTGACGGTAGCGATGGAGCTAGCCGATGCGATCACCGCTATTGAAGAATGTTTTGAAGGGCGCTTTGGGGAAGCAGGCGCGCGCGTGGTAGTCGAAGATTTTCTGTCCGGCGAAGAAGCGAGCTTCTTTGCACTCTGTGATGGCGAGCGTGCGATAGCGATTGGTTCCGCGCAAGATCACAAACGCGTCGGCGATGGTGATACCGGGCCGAACACTGGCGGTATGGGCACTTACTCGCCTGCTCCCGTTGTGACACGCGCCATGCATCAGCAAGTCATGGAAAAGATTATTCAACCCGCTGTCGATGGCATGAAAGCTGACGGTATTCCCTATCAGGGCTTTTTGTTTGCGGGGCTTATGATTGAAAATGGCGAAGCCAAGCTGATTGAATTTAACTGCCGCTTTGGCGATCCGGAAGCGCAAGTGCTTATGCCACGCATCGAGAATGATCTGGCCGAGCTTTTATACAAAGCAGCGACCGACGGGCTGGAAGGTGTTGAGGTGTCTCTGTCTAATCAATCTGCGCTGTGCGTGGTAATGGCGTCTCAGGGCTATCCAGGCGCTTATGTTAAAAACAGCGTGATCCGTAATGCTGCGAAGGCTGACCACATCGACAATGTGAAAGTGTTTCATGCGGGTACCAAGCTGGATGATCAGGAAAACCTGCTAGCTGTTGGTGGCCGTGTCCTTGGTGTCACAGCCGTGGCGAACACTATTCGTGATGCAAAAGACTTGGCCTACGCCGCTGTAGACACGATTGACTGGCCTGAGGGCTATTGGCGTCGCGATATTGGCTGGCGCGCGATCAAACGAAAAGCGTCTTAAACAACTCCATTTCATCTGAATCTTTTGAGTTGCGCATCGCCGCGTGCTACATTGTGCGCATGGTGAGAGTATTCCTATCTTTCGGCGTCTTTTTTGTCTGCGCTTTCGCAATGAGTGCTCAGGCAACACCGCTTTATCCGGGTCGCGTTGCACCAGTACACACCATGACCGATGGTAGTGTAAACCATGTGTTTTTAAAAAGACTGCCGGTACCAAAGCCCCGTGATGCAGTATCCGTATCGCCTCCCCCACCGCTACTACCAGCGACGGCAGCTAAAACCACGATTCTCAATCCGGAGCCGCTTCAGCCTGCCGCGAAGCCTGTGGCCGTGAACCCATATGAAAATGCACCCTTTCAGGTCAAGCCACGCAGCGATTATAAAAAGCTACGTGCGAAACGCTAGGCACGCTTATTTCCCGTTGATTTCTCGATAAAATCGCTGGATTGTCCGGCGCTTGCTTGTTATGCTCGCCGCACATTGATGGAGGATTTCAGTGATCGATAAAATTTACCCCAATGCAGCAGAAGCACTGCGTGATTTGCTTCATGATGATATGACGATTATGGCAGGCGGTTTTGGCCTGTGCGGTATTCCGGAGCATTGCATTGAAGCGATTCGTGAGTCAGGCGTGAAAGGTCTGACCATCATTTCCAATAATTGCGGCGTTGATGATTTCGGCTTGGGTAAATTGCTGGTTGATCGCCAGATCAAAAAGATGATCTCTTCTTATGTGGGTGAGAATAAAATGTTCGAGAAGCAATATCTCGATGGCGAGCTTGAAATTGAATTTAATCCGCAAGGTACGTTGGCTGAGCGTTGCCGCGCCGGTGGTGCTGGCATTCCAGCCTTTTACACCAAAACCGGGTTTGGCACGCAAGTGGCCGAGGGCAAAGAGACACGCGAATTTAACGGCGAAATGTATGTGATGGAAACCGGCTTAACCGCCGATATCGCGATTGTGAAGGCATGGAAAGCCGATCAATGGGGCAATCTGATTTACCGCAAAACCGCGCGCAACTTTAACCCGCCGATGGCAACGGCTGGCCGTGTAACCATTGCCGAGGTCGAAGAGATTGTACCAGATGATCAGATGCAACCGGATGATGTGCATACGCAAGGCATCTTCGTGCAGCGCATGATTAAAGGCGAAGCATTTGAAAAACGTATCGAGCAGCGCACCACGCGCCCGAAAGCAGCTTAAATTAGGAGAGACATCATGGCATGGACACGTGACGATATGGCGGAACGCGCCGCTAAAGAATTGCAAGATGGCTTCTATGTGAATCTTGGTATTGGTATTCCCACGCTGGTGGCAAACCACATTCCTGATGGTATGCATGTCGATCTGCAAAGTGAGAATGGCATGCTGGGTATGGGCCCCTTCCCTTATGAAGGCGCCGAAGATGCCGATTTGATTAATGCCGGTAAGCAGACCATTTCCGAGCTGCCATACAGCTCGTACTTTGATAGCGCACAATCCTTCGCGATGATTCGTGGCGGCCATATTGATTTGACGATTTTAGGCGCGCTCGAAGTCTCTGAAGAAGGTGATCTGGCGAACTGGATGGTGCCGGGTAAAATGATCAAAGGCATGGGCGGCGCGATGGATTTAGTTGCCGGCGTGAAACGTGTTGTCGTGATTATGGATCATGTTGCTAAAGACGGCTCGGCCAAACTAAAGAAAGATTGTGCCTTACCGCTAACCGGTAAAGCGGTGGTTGATTTGGTAATTACCACCCATGGTGTTTTTGAAGTGCGTGAAAGCGGCTTGGTGCTGATTGAGTTGGCACCGGAAGTCACTGTGGAAGAGATTACCGAGATGACCGAAGCGGCGTTTACCGTTGATCTGCAAGGCAGTTCTGCTGCGGCTTAGTTGGGTAACCAGCTTAGGCTCAGGCCACTTAATTCCCATCCGCTCCACGCAGCGATGATCATCAAAATCGTCCGATGCAGCACATAATATTCAAGTGAGTAGCGCGACATGAGGCGTGTCAGCCAGTTGATGGCACCACTTCCGAATTGCGGTAGCGGCGTCACTTTGAAATTGTATAGGCCCCACGTGCATAGCCCCATGAGTGCCACCATAACAATGCTCTGCGCATCATCGAGTGAGAAGAGTTGGATTTGAATCAGTGAGAAGCTGATGAAAGTCAGTGCGCAAAAGGCTTTGTGCTGGCGGCTATTCAGGCCATGACGTACGCAATAACCCATCACAGCATACATCAGCCCTAATGTGCCATACTCCATGAAAATGAGGCTGACGGGCACAAAGATCAGGCAGGCGAGCCAGATTTCTAGCGGGCGTTTCTCGATGATCTGGCGCGGTGCCATGAGGTTCAGAATCAAACGGCACAGAATAATGGTGAACAGCGCATTGATTTCAAAGATCGGCATGAGGCACAGCGTCGCGAGTATCTCTATGACTACCGCCCAGAAAATTATGTCACGCGTGATATGGCTGCGCGTGCTGTAGCCTGCGAGAAAAAACCAGACCGGAAAAGTGATACGCCCAATGGCGCGCCACCACATCTCATCGGTATAGATAAACCACCCCAGATGATCGATGGTCATGATAATGACGGCGAGCGCTTTATATGCGTCGTGGGTGTTAACCGTCTCGCCGTATTTTGTCAGCCGCGCGAACATGCGCACTTACGCTAGCTCGAAGGTCGCATCCACCTCTACTGCTACGCCAAATGGCAGACCGCTCACACCAACCGCGAAGCGTGCGTGTTTGCCAGCATCGCCCATTAGCTCAACCATCAGGTCAGAGACGCCATTGGCGACTTGCGGATGATCGGTGTAGTCATCGGTTGCATTTACGAATACGCCCAAGCGAATCAGACGTTTAATGCGGGACAGATCGCCATCAAGTGCGAGCTTAGAATGTGCCAGAATATTCAGGCCACAAAGTTTTGCGCAAGCCTTCGCATCATCGAGCGATACGTCCTTGCCAACCTTGCCGATAAATTGCGGTTTGCCATCTTGCATTGGAAGCTGGCCCGATACGAATAGCAGATTGCCGCTGGTTTGAGTGGGAAGATAATTAGCCGCTGGCAGCGCTGCCGCAGGTAATGTTAAGCCTAATTGTGTTAATTTTTCTTCTATGTTTGACATTTTTGCACCTCGCTATCTTTCTAATTCATTGATTAATAAATGATTAATTTCTGATAATTATTTTTTCGTGTCCGTTTTTTTAACCTATTGTCAAAAAACTGTCATAATTGTGTGGTATGTTTGGTATTGTTTGAACGTTGTAAAGATTAATCAGGTGGATGTAAATCCGCCTCAAGAATAGGGAGACGATCGAAATGTTTCAATCAATTATGAATAAACCTTGGGCACTCACGCTATGCCTTGTCATGACGATGGGTGTAATGCTAATGCCAGAATTTGCCATGGCTGGTGGCGGCGGTGACGTTATCGCAAAAGTGTTGTGTGACGTTGTTGGCTGGTTTACCGGTTCTGTTGGTAAAGGTATTGCAACCCTTGCTATCATTATTATCGGTGTTGGTGCACTGATGGGTAAGGTATCTTGGGGTATGGCAATTATCGTTGGTATCGGTGTGGCAGTCATCTTTGGTGCTGGTCACATTGTAGACGATCTAGGTGGTGACGGCGCAACCTGCGCAGTAGCTGCTTAATTGCATACAAAAACCTGAAAAAAGAGGCGCTTGGGAGGACCTAAGCGCCTTTTTTTATTACGGTCCGTCATGAAATTGTCACATTACTGTCATAAAACTGTGATATACTATTTAACAATAAAATAGGGGGAGGTACGTCGCATGAGCATACACATGCGCGATAACCTGCAATTAGAAGCATATCGTGATATTAAAGACGACGTCGTTGAATCCGACTTTGTCCCATACGCCTGTCTTGTAGACCCAAACACCATTCTGACCAAGAACGGTGAGGTGATGCAAATTATCAAGATCACCGGTTTTACCTATGAGCTGTTATGTCAGGATGACGCCGACTTACGCAAAGTTGTGCGCGCCGCTATCAAAGAGAGTGTCGATACCGATGAATATGCAGTATGGTTCCACACGCTTCGCCGTAAGAAAAACCTCTCGCCTGACGGTGACTATCCAGACCCATTTTCTGAAGGCCTACACAAAGCATGGAAAGAGCGTAATGCGTGGGACCGCAAATTCACTAACGAGCTGTATATTACCATCGTAAAAGAAAGCCAGACGGCGGACATTACCAGCGTGAAGGGCTTCTTTGAAGGCCTGCTGCCAATGGTAGACCGTAAGATTCGCAATATCTATATCGACCGCATCGCTGAAGAGCTGGATGTGGTGGTGACCAAATTCCTCTCCTACCTCGAAGATTTTGGCGCGCGGCGCCTTACCAGCGTAAAGCGTAATGGCCGCTATTACGGTGAGCATTTAGAGTTCTTAGAGAAACTGATCAATCTTGAAGAACGCCCCATGCCGATCACACGTGAAGACCTCTCCACCTACCTAACGACGGGTGAGATGAGCTTTGCCTTTAATGCGATGGAAGTACGTACCCCCCAAAACAAACGTCGCTTTGGCTCAGTTCTGACCATCAAGGAATATAAGGAGGCGAGCCTGTATCGTGTCGATGAGTTTTTGCAATTGCCGTGCGAGTTTATCGTCACGCAATGTATCGACTTCATCAATGCCGATGAGGCGCTGTCTGTCTATGAGTTCCAAGAATACCTTATGGAGGTGAGCGGTGATGATGACTTGGCGGAAAGCGCTGAGTTGAATCGTATTTTAGATGAAGATAATGACAGTGATCTGGATTACGGCGAACAGCAAACCACTATTTTTGTTATCGGTGAGTCGATCAAAGAGCTCGAAGCCAATGTTAAAATGATTCGTAAGAATCTTAGCAAATCCGGTATTGTCACGATTCGTGAAGATCTGAAATTTGAAGAATGTTACTGGGCGATTCTGCCAGCGAATTTCGAATTCATCTCACGCCTTGAATATACCAACACGCAGCATGTTGCGGGATTCGTAAACATCCATAACTACCCTGCCGGTAACGCAAAAGGCTGCCCTTGGGGTGTGCCGGTTACCCTGTTCTACACCGCTGCAGGTACGCCGTATTTCTTCAACTTCCATATTGGAAAGAATGGTCATACGAGTGTGGTCGGGCCGTATGGTTCGGGTAAGTCGGTGCTGCTGAACTTCCTGATTTCTGAATCACGCAAATACAAAACGCGCCTATTCTACATGGATGCGCATGGTAGTGCGCGCAAGTTTGTCAAAGCCATTGGCGGTAATTATTACGATCTGCATGATCCGAATAGTGCGTATCACCACCTTGGGCCGCTGCATTTACAAGACAGCAAAGCTAACCGCGACTTCCTAACGTTGTGGCTGACCACTCTGGTCGACCCGAATGGTGCGAGCATTGATAATGAAATGATCGCATTGTTCCGCGAAACCGTGAACCAGATGTATGAGCTGCCTGATAATGAGCGCACCATGCATTGGGTCGTGGAAACACTGGCAACCCAGCGTGCTGAGCTGGCCGAGAAACTCGCTAAGTGGCACGGTATGGGTGAGTATGGATTTTACTTCGATCATGAAGATGAATCGGTGCAGCCGAATCGAGGGATGATCGGCTTTAACATTTCGCAATTTATCGACAACCCGGAAGTCTTGGTGCCGGTGACGAGTTATCTGCTTCACCGTATTACCATGACGCTAGATGGCACGCCGTCGATTCTGGTGCTGGATGAGGCGTTCAAAATCATGAACTCGCCGCTATTTGCACCGCGTATTAAGCAGTGGATGACCTATCTGACCTCTAAGAATACGCTCGCGATTATGACTACAGA